>JAAUPC010000238.1 GCA_012036325.1 Paracoccaceae bacterium | reverse complement strand
GGCGCGGTCGCCGCCGAATAGCCCCTCAGTCGCCGGTCACACCCTCGCAGGCCGCCGACTGGTCATCGCAAAAGCCCCTGACCCAGGCGGTCACCGCCCCTGCGCCATCGGCCCCCTGCAGCCGGACCTTGCCCCACTCGCCCTTGCAGTCGGACAACCCGTCTGCCACCGGCCACTCGTTACCTTCCCACACAACCTTGCTACCGGCGCTGGCGACCGCAAAGCCTCGGTTTGTCTGCGGCAGCAGCACGATGTTAAGCCCGCCGATCCAGCCATCAGGCCCCTGCACCGCGCCTGACCAATCGGTGACCCCGGTCACCCGTGCCCAACCACCGCGCACTTCCGCAATCATGAACCGCGCGCCCAACACGGCCCCACCCTCAGCCTGGTACGACGGAGCCACGTCCAGCACCTCGCTTGTCGACACCGGCGCCGCATGGATCGGAACCTTGGCGAAAGCGGCCGTCTTGGCCGACGCCGCAATCTGGCAGGCGTCCTGTGCCAGCGCTGGTGACCCAAGCAAGACCACCCATAGGACCGAGTAGCGCATCCCCACCTCCTGCACCGCTTGATCTGACGCGCTTCTGGCGTCCGACTTCAGAGTAACAGAGATATCGCCGCCGTGCGCCCCTTCGCAGAGATTTTACGGTTCCTCTTTCAGCAACAATATCAGTGCGAAGGCCGTCATTCCCACCCCGACTAACGTCATAAAGGGCGGGATGTCGCCATGCATCGCAATCTCCCACAGGATGACCCAGGCCGGGACCAGATAGGTATAGGCCATCACCTTGGCCGAAGGCAGGCGCAGCGTCGCGTATTGCAAAAGGACAAAGGTCATCGCACTGGCCGCCACCGCCACATAGACCAGCGTCACCCAGACGATGGCGGGCAAAGCCAGCCAGTCCGTCGCAAGGATCGCGCGCCATGACCACAGGGTCAAAAGCACCGTCCCCGCCACCATCATCCCGAAGGTAAAGACCACCGCAGGCTCGCCCCGGTTCAGGCGGCGCACCATCGGCGCGTACAGGGCATGCGCGACGCAGCCCCAGAAATACGTCACTTCCCCGCGCCCGATCTCCAGCGCCATCAGCGCCGACAGGTCCGCCCGGAAGATCACCCACAGCGCGCCCACCGCGCCGATCATCAAGGCCAGCGCCATCCGCCCGGTCAGCCGCTGGCGCAACAAAAGCCAGCCAAACCCCGCCGCCATCATCGGCGTCAAGGTGAACACCGCAGTGGCCGGAACCGGGGGCGCGGTCTTCAACCCTTCGAACATCAGCACGAAATAGGCGGCCAGAAGCCCCCCCAGCACCAGATAGCGCCAAGGCGCCACCCAGGCGCTGCGCGGCAGCCCCGTCGTCAGATGCGCTGCAATCCCGACCAGCGCCCCCGCCAGCAGGAACCGCAGCGCTGACAGCGCCCCGGGGTCGATGAAGGGGGCCGCCAGCGACCCCAGCGAAAACGCCCCCGCCACCAGTGCCGAGAACGCCAGCATCGCCAGATGCCCGCGCTGCGCCTCGCTCATGCGCGAGATCAATTGCAGAAGGCCCAGTCCTTTGCGGCATCCTTCAGATGCGTCAGGAACGCCTGCACCTTGCGCGTGCGGTGAAGGTCGACATGGGTCACAATCCGCAGCGGTGCCTCCCATTCCGGGCGCGGCGGCAGGATCTCGATCAGACCGGGGTCAAGCGCCGCCCGGAAGCATGAGATGAACCCGATGCCCGCGCCGTGCCGCACCGCCTCTTCCAGGGCCGCCGGTTCGGTTGCGGCATAGGCGATCTGGCCGGGCTGCACGGTGGCCCGCAGCCAGCGATAGAACGGCGCGCGGGTGTTTTCATGATCAACGCAGACAAAGCGGTGACCGGCGAAATCGGCCTCCGACGCGGGTTTGCCAAAGCGGTCGATATAGGCTTGCGTTGCGTAAAGCCCCGACTGGATCCTTGCCAAGGGCTGCACCACATTATCCGGCTCTTCCGGCCCGGCCCCGGCGCGGATCGCCACATGCGCCTCGCCGTAGTCCAGCCGGAAGACGCGCATGTCGGTCAGGAACCGCACCCGCACCTCGGGCCATTTTTGTTGAAAGCTGACCATCACCGGCGTCAGAAGATCTGCCATCCCGGCGATGGAGGTGACCACCAACTCACCCGACACCGTCTCGCCCTGGCCCTTGATCCGGCTGGACAGATGCGCGAACTGCTCTTCCGTGGTCTGCGCCACCGACAGCAGGTCGCGCCCGGCCTCGGTCGGGGTATAGCCGCGCGCATGGCGCTGGAACAGCTTGGCCCCTAAGCGACGCTCCAGCGCGTCGATATGGCGGATCACGGTGGCATGGTGCACCCCCAGCACATCCGCCGCACCCGAGACGGTGCCCAACCGTGCCACCTGAAACGCCGTGCGGATCTCGTCCCAGTTTTCCATTGCGCTCTCCGGTCCTGTGCAGAGATGCACAGAAAACGGCATCGCAGCCCGGCACGCAAGCCCCAACACCTCCACAGGTTGACGCCAGGCGCGGGCGGGCGGCACTCTGACGGCAAGGAAAGGGGGTGCCATGCGGAGTCGCGTCGATACGCCCGACCGGCTGGTCATCACCGACCGGCCCATCGTCCTCGGGGTCATGCTGAGCGCGCTTCTGCTGGCCTTGATCGGCTTTTCATTGGCCGCTGCCGCTTCGGGCACTTGGGTCGGCGCCGCGATCCTGCTTTTCGGGGCTTTGGTGATCGCCGGCATCACGGCCGTCTTCATCCGCGGAATCGACCTCATCCTTGACCGGCCGTCAGGCAAGGCGCATCTGCACAACTCCACCCTTCTGGGCAAGACCTGGCTTAACTGGCCGCTGTCAGACGTGACCGGTGCCGTCGTGCAGTCCACCCATGGGGGTGAGGACTCCGGCATGACCTATCGCCCGGCTCTGCAGCTGTCGGGTGGCCGCACGCAGGAACTCACCCCTATCTACACCTCGGGCAAGGGGGCGGCCCGGGCGGTCACCGCCATTGAACGCTGGCTGACCGACCCCACCGCCGCCCACTGACCCCCCCGCGACAGCTTGACTCGGGCCGGGGATGCGCGTATCCGCCCGTGAATTCCCCGGAGGCTTGCCGCTTCCGGTCCCATGGGCAAGGCCCGGGATCGCCATCCGTCAGCGCGTTGCGCCCACGGGTGCCCTTCCGCTTTGCATCATGGGGTTCGCCGCCCCATATCAGGGCACACGCAAGCACGAGGTGACGCGATGTTCGAAAGCCTGTCAGAACGCCTTGGTGGCGTCTTCGACCGTCTGACCAAGGCCGGGGCGCTGAGCGAGGCCGACGTCATCACCGCGCTCCGCGAAGTCCGCACCGCGTTGTTGGAGGCGGACGTCTCCCTTCCCGTCGCCCGCGACTTTATCAAGCGCGTGCAGGACAAGGCCACCGGCGCTGCGGTCACCAAATCGATCACCCCCGGCCAGATGGTCGTCAAGATCGTCCATGATGAGCTGATCCGCGTCCTCGCCGGTGACGGCGACCCCGAAGCGCTGAAAATCGACAACCCGCCTGCGACGATCCTGATGGTCGGCCTGCAAGGCTCGGGCAAAACCACGACGACGGCCAAGCTGGCCAAGCGCCTGAAGGAAAAGAACGGCAAGAAGGTCCTTCTCGCCTCGCTCGACACCAACCGCCCCGCCGCGATGGAGCAGCTGGCGATCCTGGGCACCCAGATCGGCGTGGACAGCCTCCCCATCGTCAAAGGCGAAACCGCCGTCCAGATCGCCAAACGCGCCAAGACCCAAGCCAACCTCGGCGGCTATGACGTTGTCTTCCTCGACACCGCCGGGCGCCTCCACATCGACGAAGTCCTGATGGACGAGATTCAATCCGTCCGTGACATCGCCCAGCCACGCGAGACCCTCCTTGTGGTTGACGGCCTCACCGGTCAGGACGCCGTCAACGTCGCCACGGAATTCGACGGAAAGGTCGGCATCTCGGGCGTCGTCCTGACGCGGATGGACGGCGACGGTCGCGGCGGTGCGGCCCTGTCGATGCGTGCAGTGACCGGCAAGCCGATCCGCTTCGTCGGCCTTGGCGAAAAGATGGACGCGATTGAGGTCTTCGAAGCAGACCGCGTCGCAGGCCGCATCCTTGGCATGGGCGATATCGTCGCCCTTGTCGAACGCGCGCAGGAAACGTTTGAGGCGGAACAAGCCGAACGCATGGCCAAGCGCTTTGCCAAGGGTCTGTTCAACATGAACGACCTGAAGATGCAGCTGGAACAGATGATGAAGATGGGCGGCATGCAGGGCCTGATGGGCATGATGCCCGGCATGGGCAAGATGGCGGGCCAGGCCGAGGCTGCGGGCCTGAATGACAAGATGCTGACCCATCAGGTCGCCCTGATCAATTCGATGACCAAGAAGGAACGCGCCAATCCCGACCTTCTGGCCGCCTCCCGCAAAAAGCGCATCGCTGCCGGGGCGGGGCTTGATGTCTCAGACCTCAACCGCCTCTTGAAACAGCACAAGCAGATGGCTGAGATGATGAAGAAGATGGGCAAGGGCGGCATGATGAAACAGGCGCTCAAGTCCATGCTGGGCAAGGGCGGCATGCCCGACCCCTCCAAGATGACCCCGAACAGCTGGCTGAGGCTGCAAGGGCATGCAGCAAGGCATGGGCGGCATGGGCGGTATGCCTGGAATGCCGCGCGGCATGACACTGCCTGCGGGCCTTTCGGGGCTGATGCGCAAGAAATGATGCATCCGGCGCAGCCACAGCTGACAGGCCTGCCCGTTCTGGAAACAGAACGGCTGATCCTGCGCGCGCCCCGCGCCAGCGACTGGCCCGCCTTCCGTGACTACCGCCTGTCCCCCCGCACCGCCTATACCGGCGGCGTGAAGAAACCGCATGAGGCTGCGGAACAATTCGCCTCGTTCTTCGGACATTGGGTCCTGCGCGGCTTTGGCCGCCTGATCGCCGAAGACCGCGCGACCGGCCAGCCCATCGGCCATTTCGGCCCGATGCAATGGGAAGACGCGGGTGAGGTTGAACTCACCTGGTCGCTCTGGACCGCTGCTGCCGAAGGCCGTGGCCTTGCCACCGAAGCCGCCCGTGCCATGCAGGCCTGGGCGCGCGATGTGGCGGGCCTCACCTCTCCGATTGCCGCCGTCCACCGCGACAACGCAGCCTCCCACGCCATCGCCCGCCGTCTGGGCGGCACAGTGATCGAAGGCCGCCGCCCGGCGTGGTTTGACCACGGTCTGGTTTATGGCTTTGCCAAGGGCGGTGCCGCATGACCTATGCCATCGCCCCCACCCTGCACACCGACCGGCTGACCCTGCGCCCCCCGCAGGAAGCCGATTTTCCCGCCATGCTCGCCTTCAACGACAGCCCCCGCGCGGGCTTTGTCGGCGGCGGGCGGGATCGGCAATGGGTCTGGCGCGGGCTTCTCGCCAATGTCGGCCTCTGGGCGCTGCGCGGATACGGGTTCTATTCGGTCGATACTAAGGCGGGGGATTTTGTCGGCCGCGTCGGGGTGATCTACCACGATGGCTGGGATGAACCCGAACTTGCCTGGCACCTTTACGACGGCTTCGAAGGCCAGGGCTACGCGGCTGAGGCCGCCCTTGCCGCCCGCGCCGATTATCACGCCCGCATCTCGGCGCAGCCGCCGATCAGCTACATTGACGTGGCCAACACCCGGTCCGAAGCGCTGGCCCAGCGGCTTGGCGCTGTCCGCGAACGCACGGTGACTGACCCGGAGGGCGATTATCACGTCTACCGCCACCCCGCACCAGGGGGCGCCGCATGACCCGGCACGCCCCGCATGAAATTCCCGTCCCCGGCCCCGCCGCCACTTTCGCGGCGACACTCACTGGCCTGCTGCCAGAGATCGAGACCGCCCGCCTGCGCCTG
>JAAUPC010000237.1 GCA_012036325.1 Paracoccaceae bacterium | reverse complement strand
CGCGAAGGCAAGGTCTACATATCGGCGCAGGCGCAGCGCGCGATCGAGAATTTCTTCAGAAAGGGAAACCTGATTGCTCTGCGCGAGCTCGCGCTGCGCCATACGGCCCAGCACGTCGACGCCCAGCGGCAAGGCCAGCAGGGTCTGGACTATTCACCGCAGGGCCTGGCCGATCCGCGCGATGCCCTCGGCAATCTTCGGCAACGGGATCGACGAATAGGCCAACCGGTAGAAGTTTCGCGGACCCTCCTCCGCAAAGAAGGCACGGCCTGGCTCGATCAGCACGCCATTCCCCCGCAGGCGCAGCGCCAGTTCTTCGGTGTCCACCCCCGTGGGCGCGCGCATCCAGAAGCTGGAGCCGCCAAAGCCGCCCTGCCCCGCAACCTCCAGCCCCTCCGCCGCAATCGCTTCGGCCATCACCTGACGGCGGCGGCGATAGGCCCCTTTCATCCGGTTCACCAGCGCGTCGTAATGCCCAAGGCCCAGGAAATAGGCCATGGTGCGCTGGATATGGCCGGGCGGGTGCTTCAACATCAGGCCCCGCAACGCCCGCGCCTCGGCAATAAATCCGGGCGGGCCAACCAGATAGCCCAAGCGCAGCCCCGGAAAAACTGACTTCGAGAACGAGCCCGCATACATCACCCGCCCGCCCTTATCGAGTGATTTCAGCGCCGGGGCGACGGGTTTGAGGAAGCTCATCTCGAATTCATAATCGTCTTCGACGATTACAAAGCCCTGCGCTTCGGCCGCGTCCAGAAGGGCCACACGCCGCTCGACCGGCATGGTCGCGTTGGTCGGGCACTGGTGTGACGGGGTGACGAAAACCACATCCGCCGCCACCCCGGCAACTGGCAGGCCCATCTGTCCACATTGACAGGCACCGCCGCCGCGCCGACCGCCGCCACAACCGACCGCCAGGCCGGATAGCCGGGGTTTTCCACCCCCGCCCGTCGCCCCGGACCAAGCAGCAGCGTCGCCGCGATCCAGAGAGCGTTCTGCGCGCCAAGGGTCAGCAGCACTTCATCCTCGCGCGCGGCGATCCCCCGGCGCGGCAGGATCGTGCGCAGCAGTTCCTGCACCAAAAGCGGATCATCGCGTTCGTAGTAATCGCTTGTCAGGGCTGCAATATCCCGCTTGCCCAAGGCCCGCAGCGCGCATTGTCGCCAGTTCTGGTGGTCAAAAAGGGTGGGGTCCGCCTGGCCGTAGATGAAAGGATAGGGGTAGCGGTCCCAATCCTCGGGCCGGGCCACCTTTGCCATCTGGCTGAACCGTCCACCGGTCAGGGCGCGAAACTCAACCGCTTCGGCGCGGGGGGCGGCCGCCGGAAACTCGGGCGCAAGGGGGGCGGTCTCAGAGACGAAATACCCCGACCGCCCGGCCGCGGTCAGGTAGTCCCCCGCCACAAGGTCGGAATAGGCCAGCGTCACGGTGATCCGGCTTATCCCCAGATGCGCCGCAAGGCCGCGGGACGATGGCATGCGCTGCCCGGGACGCAAGCGCCCGGCCAGAATGCCTTGGGTGACCATACTGCGAATCTGCTGCTGCAGGCTGCCGGCGGCACCGGGCGTCAGGTAAAAGGCTTCAACGGGAATGGCCATGCGCACCCGGGGTCCAGTGACAGCCCCGGATCAAGCCGCAACCGTTGCAGGGAAGTCAAGCGCCCCAGCCTTCCCTCCCCCTGCGGCATCAAGACGGTTGAATCCTGCAGCGGCAGCGGCTACCCAAGGGACGCCGGAATAGTCCGCCTGCCTTGGGGCTTTGCTGCGACGGCGCAAATTGCAGCAACCGCCCGGATCCCGGCGAAGCAGACAGGCCTTGATGCCCGAAAGACCCGCCTCCCCCCGCCCCGCGCCGCTGTCGGCCCGCGACTGGTTGTCCGTGCTTGCGCGCTACCGCGAACCCTCGACCCGCCGCAGCCTGTGGGAGCTTGGCGTGACCCTTGTCCCGTTCCTCGCACTCTGGGCGCTGGCCTGGATGGCGCTGTCCGTCAGCCCTTGGCTGGCCCTGGGGCTTGCCGCGCTAAACGGTTGTTTTCTGGTGCGAATTTTCATCATCCAGCATGATTGTGGCCATGGCGCGTTTCTGGCCAACCGCACCGCGCAAGACTGGCTGGGCCGCGCCTTGGGGGTGCTGACGCTGACGCCCTATGCCGTCTGGCGGCGGACGCATTCCATTCACCATGCCCACCACGGTGACCTTGACCAGCGCGGGATTGGCGATGTGCTGACCCTGACGATTGAGGAATACCGGGCGCGAGGGTGGTTCGGGCGGCTGATGTATCGCCTCTATCGCAACCCGGTGGTGCTGTTCGTCCTTGGGCCTAGCTATTTGTTTTTTCTGCAAAATCGTCTGCCTTTCGGGTTGATGAAATCCGGCTGGCGCTACTGGACAAGCGCGATGGGCACGAACGCGATGATTGGCATCGCGATTGGCCTGATCGTCTGGTTCGGCGGGCTTTGGCCGGTGCTTCTGATCTATCTGCCCACCTCGCTGATCGCGGCGACGCTGGGGGTCTGGCTCTTCTACGTCCAGCACCAGTTTGAGGAAACTCATTGGGCCAAGGGCGAGGAGTGGCAGCTGCATGATGCAGCGCTGGAGGGGTCGTCCCACTACATCTTGCCGCAGCCCCTGCGCTGGTTTTCGGGGAATATCGGGATCCACCATGTGCATCACCTTTACTCCCGCATCCCGTTCTACCGGTTGCCGGAGGTGATCCGCGACCACCGCGCCTTGGCTGAGGCGCAGCGGTTGACGGTGTGGGAGAGCCTGAAATCGGTAAATCTGCACCTGTGGGATACGGTGGAGGGCAAGCTGATGAGCTTCAAGGAAGCGCGCCAGCGCTATGGGGTGGCGTGAGGGGTTTCGGCCCCGCCTACCCCGGTTAAGAAACAGTTACAGCGGAAAAATTCGGGGGGGCCGCAACGGCCGCCTTATTTAGTCGCATGCCCTTGAGAACGCTGGGTTTACCGGGCGGTTTAGGGGTGGATTTGGCGTCTTTTTCCCGTCTTCATCGCGTCTTCCTTCCGTCTCTACGCGCGGGGAGGTGGGAGGGCGTTAACCATGTGGGTCGAATCGAGGGGAAACACAGGGCAGCGCCCGTCCGCCGGGTGGGCGAGCAACCTCTGTTCTGGGCGCTTTATGGTGCAACCCCTCCCCCCGGCAGTTCTGCAGACTGACGCCGCAAAGCGCCCGCCCGAGGGGGGTGAGGCGGATGAGAAAACAGTCCAGTGGACTGTTTCCCGCCGAACGCCCGAGCAAGCCTGCGAGGGCCGTGAGCGCGGGCGCTGCCCGGCGGCGCGAAGTGCGCCTTGATTCCGGGCAAGCGTAGAAGGGTTGGAATGCCTCTTCTTGTTAGCTATCCTGCACCGCCAGTCTCATGGTATTAAGGAGCAACATGTCGATAGCCCTTGTTGGCATTCCAGATGTTCCAGACGATCCGCTGGAATGCGCCGTCTACTTGCGTAACATTATTATAGCGCTGACTACTGATGGAGGCTCAGAAGTCGGATACAAAATTGCACGGCAAAAGCTTCTAAATGAACCGTCGGCTAAGCAACTCCTCCCACCATTTGTGCGGAGGTCAAACGATGCGGTGTCTGTAAAAGCCGATCTCATGACTGTTGCGAGCGGATCTGGTTCTTGGGCTTTGAGGCGTAACCATGTGAGCGCGGCATTCAGGCCCCTCCTTGCGTTCCTAGAGTCCGGCGGCGGAGCCGCAGATCAGACAATCTCCGAGGGTCTGAGCACATATGATGCCCCTGCTGTTCAAGCCTATTGGACCAAAGCTCTGGAACGACGGCTTTCCGATCCAGAAGGCGCTGTCACCGCCGCCTCCACACTTTTGGAGGAAGTTTGCAAACATATTATCGAAGATAGTGGTGGCATCTGGGAAGAAAAATGGAACATCCCAAAGCTTTACTCAGAGGTCGCAAGATATTGAAGCTTGCTCCGTCGCAGCATCAAGAAGAAATCTTCAAGACGATCTTGGGTAATTGCCAGAGTGTCGTGCAAAGCATCGGAACATTGCGCAATAAAGGGGGCAGCGATGCACATGCAGGTGGACGATTGCGTGTCTCGCCGAAGCCGCGTCATGCAGCCCTTGCTGTCAACTTAGCGGGTTCTATGGCTCTTTTCCTGATCGAAACTTGGAAAGCGCGCGAGGAGGAGTCTGCCCGCTAGATACCTGCATAGCGGGACGGGAAGCGACCCACTGGACCGCTCCCCAACTTACCTCTACCCAAACACCCGCCCCAACGCCGCCCCAATCGCGCCGGTGATCTCGTCGATATCATCCTTCGTTGCGATCAGCGCCGGGGACAGGCACAGCGTGTTGTTGAAGCCCGGGACGCTCCGGTTCGTAGCGCCGATGATCACGCCTTGCGCCATGCAGTCGGCGACGACGGCTTGGACCTTTTTCTCCTCGGCGGGTTCACGCGTGTCCCAGTCGGCGACCAGTTCGGCCCCCAGGAACAGGCCCTTGCCGCGGACCTGGCCGATGACCTTGTGCTTGTCCATCAGGGCCGAGAGACTGTCGAGGCAGTAGTCGCCCATGGCCACGGTGTTGGCCAGAAGCCCTTCGCGTTCGATGATGTTCATGTTTTCCAGCGCCGCTGCCGGGCCTGCGGTGCAACCGCCGAAGGTGGAGATGTCGCGGAAGTAGCTCATCGGGTCGGAGGCGTCGTCCTTGAAGAGGTTGAAGACGGCTTCGGTCGTCACGGTGCAGGAGATGGCCGCGTAGCCGGAGGCGACCCCCTTGGCCATGGTCACAAAGTCGGGCTGGACGCCGTAGTGCTGGTAGCCGAACCAGGTGCCGGTGCGCCCGACGCCGCAGACGACCTCATCAATGTGGAGGAGGATGTTGTATTTGCGGCAGATTTCCTGCACCCGCTCCCAGTACCCCGTGGGCGGCACGATGACGCCGCCGCCTGCGGTGACGGGTTCCAGGACGAGGCAGCCGATGGTGTCGGGGCCTTCGCGGAGGATGACCTCCTCAATGGCATCGGCGGCGCGTTCGCCGTAGTTTTCCACGTCCCACTGCTTGCGGTATTCTAGGCAATGCGGGACCTCGACGAAGCCATCCGGGAAGGGCCCGTACTGGGCGTTGCGCTGTTTCTGCCCGCCCGAGGCGAGGGCGGCGATGGTGGTGCCGTGGTAGTCGCGCTCACGATACAGGATCTTCCACTTCTTCCCGCCGTGGTGGCGGTGCGAGATCTGGCGGACCATCTTGTAGACCTTCTCGTTCGCCTCAGACCCCGAATTGGAGTAGTAGACGCGCGTGAGGCCGGGCATCTTTTCAATCAGGCGCTTGGCGAAGATGGAGCCGGGGATGGAGCCTGCGGCGCCGGCGAAGTAGTTCATCTTGATCAGCTGGTCGCGGACGGCGTTGGCGATGCTTTCGCGCCCGTAGCCGACGTTCACCGTCCAAACGCCACCGGAGACGGCATCAAGGTGCTCCTTCCCCTTGGCGTCCCAGACCCGCATCCCCTTGCCTTCGACGATGACGCGGGGGTCGACGGTTTCGTACTGTTTGTGCTGCGAGAGGTGGTGCCAGACATGGGCGCGGTCGGCCTCGACCACGGATGCGATGTCGTTCAGTCCTGCAAGGCCTTCCATGGCGCGTCCTTTCGAATGATTACCCCGCATCATCGGGGATATGGCCCGAAGACCTTAGGGCCAGAGCGCGCAACCTGCTATAGCCAGAGTGTCGCCCTGCGGCAGGAAAGCGGGTTGAGGTGGGCGCTTGTGCGCTAGATACCTGTGGCGGTTGGACAAGGATGCGCGCCGGTGCTGCAGGTGGATCAGGTCACGAAGGGGGTATCTGACGGCGGAGGGGGCCGGTCAGGGTGCTGGACGGCGTCAGTCTGGCGGCTGGGGGTGGGGGAGGAGC
>JAAUPC010000236.1 GCA_012036325.1 Paracoccaceae bacterium | reverse complement strand
TCTGGTCATAGGCGCGGAATTCGCCAAAATACTTCGTGATCGCCGCCGTCAGCGTCGTCTTGCCGTGGTCAACGTGGCCGATCGTGCCAATGTTGACGTGCGGTTTATTCCGTTCAAACTTTGCCTTGCCCATCAGGGTCACTCCTCATTCGTGTGTCGGTGGCGGTGCGCTGTAGCACACCCTACGGGGTGGTAGGGCGGGGTTCACCCCGCCACACCGGTTAAGCGTATTTCTTCTGGATTTCCTGGCTCAGGTTCTCCGGAACCGTGTCGTAATGGTCGAACTCCATCGAGAACACGGCGCGGCCCGAGGTCATGGACCGCAGCTGGTTAATGTAGCCGAACATGTTCGCCAAAGGCACCATCGCGGCGATGACGTTCGCGTTGCCGCGGCTGTCCTGGCCGTTGATCATGCCACGACGCGAGGTCAGGTCGCCGATGACGCCGCCGGTGTATTCTTCCGGGGTGACGACTTCGACTTTCATGATCGGCTCAAGCAGTTTCGCACCGGCCTTCTTCAGACCATCACGCATGGCAGCCCGCGACGCGATTTCGAAAGCAAGAACGCTGGAGTCGACGTCGTGGAACGCGCCGTCGATCAGGCTGACCTTGAAGTCGATGACCGGGAAGCCTGCCAGCGGACCCGAGTCCATGACCGACTTGATGCCCTTTTCAACGCCGGGGATGTATTCCTTCGGCACCGCGCCACCAACGATCTTCGATTCGAACGAATAGCCTTCGCCCGGCTCGGTCGGCGAGATGATCAGCTTCACGCGGGCGAACTGGCCGGTACCACCGGTCTGCTTCTTGTGCGTGTAGTCGATCTCGTGCTCGCGGGAGATCGTCTCACGATAGGCAACCTGCGGGGCACCGATGTTCGCCTCGACCTTGAACTCGCGACGCATGCGGTCGACGAGGATATCAAGGTGAAGTTCACCCATGCCCTTCATGATGGTCTGACCGGATTCGAGGTCAGTTTCCACGCGGAAGGATGGGTCTTCGGCAGCCAGACGGGCCAAAGCGATGCCCATCTTTTCCTGGTCGGCCTTGGTCTTCGGTTCGACCGCGATCTCGATCACCGGGACCGGGAAGGTCATGGTTTCGAGGACAACGGGCGCCGCCGGATCACAAAGCGTGTCCCCAGTTGTGGTTTCCTTCAGACCGCCAAGCGCGATGATATCGCCAGCGAAAGCTTCCGAGATTTCCTCACGCTCGATGGCGTGCATCATCATCATGCGGCCCACGCGCTCTTTGCGCTGCTTCGTGGCGTTCAGCATCGCGTCGCCCTTGGCCAGCTTGCCCGAATAGATCCGGGTGAAGGTGAGGGAGCCGACGAAGGGGTCGTTCATGATCTTGAACGCCAGACCCGAGAAGGGCTGTGCGTCATCGGCAGACCGCGCGATATTGCGGGTTTCCGTCTCGTCACCCGGGGCGAAGCCTTCGTAGGGCGGCACGTCCAGGGGCGAGGGCAGATAGTCGATGACAGCGTTCAGAAGCGGCTGCACGCCCTTGTTCTTGAAGGCCGAGCCTGCAAAAACCGGGATGAAGTCGATGGCCAGCGTCGCCTTGCGGATCAACGCCCGCAGGGTATCTGCATCCGGCTCATTGCCTTCCAGGTAGGCTTCCATCGCGGCGTCGTCCTGACCCACGGCGGTTTCCACCAGGTTCATGCGCCATTCGTCCGCTTCGGCCTTGAGGCTGTCACGGATCGGTTGACGCACCCAGGATGCGCCCAGGTCTTCGCCCTCATAGACCCACTCTTCCATGGTCACGAGGTCGATGATGCCTTCCAGCTTGTCTTCGGCACCGATCGGCAGGGCCACGGGCACGGCATTCGCGCCGGTCCGGTCCTTGATCATGCGGACGCACTTGAAGTAATCGGCGCCGGTCTTGTCCATTTTGTTGACGAAGACGACGCGCGGAACCTTGTAGCGGTCAGCTTGACGCCAGACGGTTTCGGTCTGCGGCTCAACCCCGGCGTTGCCGTCGAGAAGGACGACAGCGCCATCCAGCACGGCCAGCGAACGTTCGACTTCGATGGTAAAGTCGACGTGGCCGGGGGTGTCGATGATGTTGAAGCGGAACTTCCGCGACTTGTCTGACGTGTCAGCACCCGAGTCGATCTGACGGGTCCAGAACGTGGTGGTGGCAGCCGAGGTGATCGTGATGCCACGCTCCTGCTCCTGCTCCATCCAGTCCATCGTGGCGGCGCCGTCATGAACTTCGCCGATCTTGTGGGACTTGCCGGTGTAGTACAGGATGCGTTCCGAGGTCGTGGTTTTCCCTGCGTCAATGTGCGCAATGATCCCGAAGTTGCGGTATCGCTCAAGCGGATAGTCGCGTGCCATGATGCCCTCTTACCAGCGGTAATGGCTGAACGCTTTGTTCGCGTCGGCCATCTTGTGGGTGTCTTCGCGCTTTTTCACGGCGGTGCCGCGGTTCTGCACGGCATCGGCCAGTTCGGCGGCCAAACGCTCTTCCATGGTGTTTTCGTTGCGCTTGCGGGCAGCGATGATCAGCCAGCGGATCGCCAGGGCTTCACGGCGTTCGGTACGGACTTCGACCGGAACCTGATAGGTGGCACCGCCAACACGGCGCGAGCGCACTTCGACCGAGGGCTTCACGTTGTCGAGCGCTTCGTGGAACGCCTCGACCGCGGGGCGCTTCAGGCGGGTCTGAACCCGCTCAAGCGCGCCATAGACGATGCTTTCGGCCACGGACTTCTTGCCGTCGAGCATCAGGTTGTTCATGAACTTGGTGACCACACGATCGCCAAACTTGGCATCGGGCAGGATTTCGCGCTTTTCGGCGGCGTGACGACGGGACATCTGTTATCTCCTCACTTCGGACGCTTGGCGCCGTATTTCGAACGACGCTGACGACGTTCCTTTACGCCCTGGGTATCCAGAACGCCGCGGAGGATGTGGTAGCGCACACCCGGAAGGTCCTTGACCCGGCCGCCACGGATCAGGACGACGGAGTGTTCCTGAAGGTTGTGCTTTTCGCCGGGGATGTAGGAGATGACCTCAAAACCGTTGGTCAGGCGCACCTTGGCGACTTTCCGCATGGCCGAGTTCGGCTTCTTCGGGGTGGTGGTGTAGACGCGGGTGCAAACCCCACGCTTTTGCGGGCAGGATTCCAGGTGCTGAGACTTGGACTTGCGCGCGTTCGCTTCCCGGGGCTTCCGGATCAGCTGCTGAATCGTCGGCATTCACGTTCCTCGTTTCGATACTCGCCCCCTTAGCCGTAAGGGGCGCCGCTTCTCGATGCGCTTTGCGCGAATCGCAAAACACAAACACCGCATCCACCCCCTTGCCGGGGATGCCGCGGTGGACTTCCAGAGGATCGGGGCGGGAAGCCCGGATCATGACCACTTCAAGCGCTCTGACCCCTGCCCCGGTCGGGACCGATGGCTGGGATTGCGGCGCGTATAGGGGGGAATCGGGGGGGGTGTCAACACGCGGCCTGGGCGCATCCGGCGGGGGGCTCAAGCCGCCACTTTCCGCCGCAGGGCCCGTTCCCGCAGAAGGGTGAAGATCCCCGCGCCGACCACGATTGCCGCACCCAGAAGAGTCCAGCCGTCGGGCAGATCGCCGAAGACAAGAAGGCCCAGAACGATTGCCCAGAGAAGCGAGGTATAGCGAAACGGGGCCACCAGCCCGATGTCGCCACTGCGCATCGCCATGACCGAGGTGAGGTAGCCGACGATCAGGAAAAGGCCGGCACCAAGCACCTTTCCTGCTTCGATCATACCAAGGGGCTGCACGCCCTGCACTGTCGCCCCGATCCAGCCCATGAGGGTCACCGCCGTCGCCGCCCCCAGCGCCACCAGGGCCGAGGGCACCTGCCCTTGCAATGGCCGGACCGACAGGTCACGCACCACCACACAGGCGACCGAGGCGAGGCCGAGGAGCGACCAGCGGTCAAACCCCTCGGTCCCCGGGCGGATGATGATGAGGACGCCGATGAGGCCGACAAGGATTGCCGTCATCCGCCGCCAACCGATGCGGTCGCCATAGACCAGCGCCGCGGCAAGGGTGATGAGGAGCGGCAGCGCCTGCAGGATGGCTGAGAGGTTGGCCAAGGGCATCCGCAGCAGCGCCTCAAGAAACAGGACGGTCGCTGCGACATCAGCGAGGGAGCGGACCAGGATCAACCAGCCATCGCGCCGGTTCAACTGCACCCGCCAGGCCCGGGTCAGAACGACCAGAAGGCCAAGTCCGAAGACCGCGATCAGGCCGCGCAACCCGATGGTTTGGTAGAGCGGCAGCGTCAGGGTGACCGACTTCATGAAGGTGTCGTTGATGGTGAAGGCGGCCATCGAGGCGCACATCAGAAGGATGCCGCGCAGGTTGTCGGAGATTGGCAAGATGGGGTCCTTCCTTGAACGCTCTGCCTAGCAGGCGGCGGGGGGAAGGGGAAGTGCCCCGGGCGGGGACATCGGTCAACTTACGGAACATCAAGGGGTTGCGGGTTCAGGGTCATGACCTGTTGGCGATTGGCCGGTATCGGGAGCCAGGCTGCCACCGTCTGGGCTGGCACGGCGGGTGCTGAACGGAGCGCGTTCCGCGCGAAGACCTTTTTTCTCGCCTCTGGCCTGCGGCCAACCGGCTCGGGGTGCCTCCGGCGGGGATATTTGTGGACATCGAAATGGGGGGAAGTGGTTTGGGTGGTCAGTGGTGGGAGGTTATCGGACGTCGGCCTGGCACACTATCCGGTTGGACTGCGGCAAGAAAATTAACGCTCCGTTTGGCTTGTTCGGCAAAGAAGTTGCCACCGCCAAGGGTCCAACCTTGATCCCTGTCGGTGGCGAAGTCGGTGGCCGGGGTGAAGTCCGTGCCTCGGTAGGAGATGACGGTGCCGTATTGGGTTTCATAGGCGACGGCGTAAAAGCCTGCGGCTTCAGAGCCTTGGGGAAGATCAACGGCCAGAATCTGAGCGTCGCCGATTCCGCCTGCAGTGCCCAGTCCGTCAGGATCACCTGCGCCACTGTCGTTTAGTCCAGCTCCATATCCCCGGTTGTATGAGTCCATTGCTAGGATCGCGAGAAATAGGTCTTTGTCCGAAACGGCCATTTCAAGGTCTCCTTACAAAATCGCCCATGTGCACCCGTCGGTAAAACGGAGCTTTCGAAATCGGCACCGGCGGCTCATCAGCCGGTCCCAGTGAGGGTTCTGGGTAAGGACCAAGCCACTCCAGAAGACTATCCACCTGCCGTTCGGTCGCCAGATCCTCCGTGATCTCCAGCGTCACCATTTCCAACCGTATGCCCTCCCCGAACACCTCCGCCAGATCAGCCGGGTCCACGCGCCGCACTGTCTCGGGCCTAGTGATGTCGTCGAAGGTTACCAGCATCGGCCAGGCCTCAGGTGGCAGGGGGATCGGGGTGTCCTTGGGGAAGGCCAGGATCGCGTCCACGCCTTCGGGCGAGCGGGCGAAGTGGCCCAGCGGCACGGCGATGGCGTAGCCTGCGTTCGAACCGGGCTCACCTTGCCAGCCCTGATCGCCCTTCAGAAGCGCAAAAAGCCAGCGGCCGGGCGTGATCTCAACCGCCAGCGCCTCGCCCGTGACGCGAACGCTGGTGGATGAAGGGTCAACGCCCTGGAAGGTGGTCTTGTAAAGGCCCGTCGCGGCCTGAATGTCGATGCGCTGGACAACACTGCCGATCACCTGACCCGTAGGCGTGTCGATCACCAGCGTCAGGCGCTGGTGCCAGTGTTCGTCACGGGTGCAGGCGACAAGAACGAAAATCGCCAAAGCCAACGGGACCAGCAGCAATCGCGTCATCGCACCCTTCATCCGCAAGCCCCGTCCGTGCAAAAGCGTCAACCAATGATGCGGAAAGGGCGCTGTCTTGTCGATGCCTGAAGGTGCGGCTTGCCCCAAGCCCCCCCGGAACCGGCGGGGGTGGGTGGGT
>JAAUPC010000235.1 GCA_012036325.1 Paracoccaceae bacterium | reverse complement strand
GAATGTAAATGAGAACTATTTGCAAGTATGCAAGCCCCGAAAACCGGTTTTCTTCTGTGGTCAGCACAAAGTGTCAGCGGGTCAGGTCTGCCATGACAAGCGCCGCCCGTGCCGGATCGCCCTGCTCGATCGCCTGGATCAGCGCGTCATAGCCCTGCGCCTGCAGGTCGGCGAGGCCCGCTTCCGGGGCCTGCCGATCCTCGGACAACCGGGCCAGCACACCGACGGCTACGCCAAACTCCAGAATGGCGGACGATGCACGCAGGAACGGGTTGCCGGAAGCTTCGGCCACGACGCGGTGGATTTCGAACTCGGCAATGGCAAAGGGTTCGGGCTGGTGCGACATGACCATGCGCTGCTTTTGCCAATAGTGGAGGAGGCGCACATGCTCCGCCTCACGGTTCTGGGCGGCGAGGCGGGCGGCCTCAACCTCAAGGCTTTGCCGCACGGTCTGGAATGAAGACAGAAAGGCGGCGGGCGGCCCGCTTTCCAGCTTCCAGGCCAGGACCTGCCGGTCGAAGAGGTTCCAGCGCGACTGCGGCAGGACGCGGGTCCCCACCTTGGCGCGGGCTTCGACCAGGCCCTTCGCCTCAAGCGTTTTCAGCGCCTCGCGCAGCACGGTGCGCGAGACGCCAAAGCGGTCCATCATCTCGGCATCACCCGGCAGGCTGGAGCCGACGGGCATGTCCCCGGCCACAATGGCGCGGCCGACCTCGTTGATGACGTAGGAATGGAAATTCCGTGCCGATTGCCGCCCGGAGAGCGTGCGGATCAGGCTTCCGGGTTCGCTCATGTCATCAGGTCCAGGGCTTTTGGGGGTCCAAGGGTGTCAGGGTCTTCGTGATCCGGCCCGGAAGACCAGCCGCTGCAGCACGATGAACATAAACAAAAGCACGCCGACCACAATCTTGGTCCACCAGCTGGACAAGGTTCCGTCAAAGACGATGTAGGTCTGCACCAGTCCCTGCAGCATGACGCCGATGAACGTGCCCGCGATAAAGCCGTAGCCGCCGGTCAGCAGCGTGCCGCCGATCACGACGGCGGCGATGGCGTCAAGTTCCACCCCCAGCGCGTTCAGGCTGTATCCGGCCGAGGTGTAAAGCGAGAACACGATCCCGGCGAGGCCCGCCAGCGCCGAGGACAGCGCATAGATCGTGATCGTGGTGCGCGCGACCGGCACCCCCATCAACGCGGCCGAGGTTTCGGACCCGCCAAGCGCATAGACGTTGGACCCAAACCGCGTGCGATGCGCCAGAAGGATCGCCAAGGCAAAGACCGCAAGCATGACCAGGCCCACAACCGTCAGCCGCCCGCCCCCGGGCAGCAGGATATAGCTTTTGGAGATGGTCGAGTAGAACTCATGCTGGATGCCGATGCTGTCGGGCGACAGGACGGATGCCCCGCCGCGCGCAAGGAACATGCCTGCTAGGGTCACGATGAAGCTGGGCACTTTCAGGTAATGGATCGCCGCCCCCATGATTGCGCCGAACCCCGCGGCCACGATCATGGCGATGGCGAAAGCCAGGAGCGGGTGCAGGTTCATCCACATGATCAGCGCCGCGACCAGAACCGTGGTGAACCCGATCACCGCCCCGACCGACAGGTCGATCCCGCCCGACAGGATGACGAAGGTCATGCCGACCGAAGCGATGCCAAGGAATGCGTTGTCGGTCAGGAAGTTGCCCAGAACCCGGGTCGACAGCATGCCCGGGTGCTGCAGCACGGCCAGCATATAGGCGAAAAGGAAGATCAGGGTGGTGGCCATCAAGGGCCGCAGGCTGCGGGTCATTCTTGGGTTCCGGGTTTGGATGGTGTGGCCGAAGGGCGGCGACGGAAAGCCTGCGCCATCAGCGGCGATTGCAGGACAAGGATGACGATGATGACGGCGGATTTGACCACCAGGTTGAACTGCGGGCTGAAGCCCGAGATCAGGATGCCGGTGTTCATCGCCTGAATGATCACCGCCCCCAAGACCGCCATGGGGATCGAGAACCGCCCCCCCATCAGTGAGGTGCCGCCAATGACCACGGCCAGGATCGCGTCAAGCTCCAGCCAGAGGCCGGCGTTGTTGGCATCGGCCCCGCGAATATCACCGGCGACGATCAGGCCCGCAATGGCGGCGCAAAGGCCCGCGAAGGTATAGACGATGAGGAGCAGCGCATTGGCCGAGAGCCCGGCAAACCGCGCGGCGGATCGGTTGACGCCCACGGCCTCGATCAAGAGACCAAGGGCCGTGCGCCGGACGATCAGGGTGGCGGCAAGCATCAGGACAAGGGCGATGACGACCGGCATCGGAAAGCCAAGGAACGACCCTGTGCCGATGAAGATCAGCACCGGGTCGGAAAAGGTGACGATGGTGCCTTCAGTGATCAGCTGGGCCAAGCCCCGCCCCGCGACCATCAGAACGAGGGTGGCAATGATCGGCTGGATCTCCAGCACCGTCACAAGGATGCCGTTCCAAAGGCCGCAGAGAAGCCCCGCCCCAAGGGCCGCCAGCACCGCAACCGGGGCGGACACACCATTGGTCACCAAGACCGCCGCGACGGCCCCGCTGATCGCCATGACCGCGCCGACCGACAGGTCCACCCCCTTGGTCGCGATGACCGCCGTCATCCCGATGGCCAGGATCGCGACGGGCGCGCCGCGGTTCAACACGTCGATCAGGCTGCCGAAGAACCGGCCATCCTGCCAGGTGATCGAGAAAAAGCCCGGGAACAACAGCCAGTTGACCAGAAGAACCGCCGCTAGGGCCATCACTTGCGGGCGGGCCAGTTGGGTGATCAGCGGGCGCGGGCTTGGGTTCGGCGGCAGGCTGGCGGGCCGCAAGTCAACGGTCGGGCGGGTCATGCGCGCACCTCTTGTGGCGTGCCGGCAATCGCCTGAACGATGGCATCGGTCGCAATCGCGTCGCCGGTCAGTTCGGCCACCATCTCACGGTCGCGCATCACGACGATGCGGTTGGAATAGGCCACCACCTCGTCAATCTCGGACGAGATGACGAACAGCGCCAAACCCTCTTCGCGCAAGCGGTTGATCGTGCGGACAATCTCGGCATGGGCGCCGACGTCGATGCCGCGCGTGGGTTCGTCCAGGATCAGGAAGGTCGGATCAATCGCCAGCCAGCGGGCCAGGATCACCTTTTGCTGGTTGCCGCCTGACAACAGACGCACCGGCATGTCATGGTTGGCCGCGCGGATATCCAGCGCCTCGGCATATCGTCCGGCAAGTTCGATCTGGTCATCGCGGTTCAAGGCCTTGAACCAGCCCAGCTTGGCCTGCAGCGCGATGATGATGTTTTCGCGCACCGAAAGGTCGCCAAAGATGCCGTCAAGCTTGCGGTCTTCGGGGCAAAAGCCAAAGCCCGCCGCCACGGCCTGCGCGGGGTTGCGGATGGTGACGGGCATGCCGTCCACCTCAAACGTTCCGCCCTCGGACGCATCGACGCCGAACATCAGCCGGGCCACCTCGGTCCGGCCCGAGCCCAGCAGCCCCGCAACACCGACAACTTCGCCTTCATGCACGGCAAGGTCGAAGGGTGCCATGCCCTTGCGGCCGATGTTCTGAAACTGAACCCGCACCGCCCCCCGCGCGCCGCTGGACAGGGATGAGGGGTGGTGTTCAAAGGCCACGTCCTTGCCCAGCATCATCCGCACCACATCAGTGGTGTTCAGCGCGCTAAGGGGTTGCGTTGCCACCTTTTTCCCATTGCGCAGGATTGTGACGCGGTCAGCCAGATCAAAGACCTGGTCCAGAAAATGGGTGATGAAGATGATCGCCAGCCCCTTGGCCTTCAGGCCCCGGATCACGCCGAACAATCGCTGCACCTCGGTCCGGTCCAGGCTGGCGGTGGGCTCATCCAGGACGAGGACCTTGCCCGAAAGCTCCACCG
The DNA here is from genome assembly GCA_012036325.1 of Paracoccaceae bacterium. Taxonomy (GTDB): domain Bacteria; phylum Pseudomonadota; class Alphaproteobacteria; order Rhodobacterales; family Rhodobacteraceae; genus Tabrizicola. The sequence goes on along the minus strand of JAAUPC010000235.1, from coordinate 2,060 downwards.
CGCGGGCGATGGCGACGATCTGCTGCACGGCGACCGAAAACTCTGAAAGCTCCGCCCGCACGTCGATATCAAGGCCGTAACCGGCCATTAACTGTCGCGCGCGAGCCTCAATCTCATGGCGGCGGACCAGGCCGAAACGGGTGGGCTGGCGGCCGAGGAAGAGGTTTTCCGCGACCGACCGGTTCGGCAGCAGGTTCACCTCTTGATAGACCGTACCGATGCCGTAGCCTTGGCCGTGCAAGGGATCGCGCAGGGTGATCGGCTGGCCGTCCAGCAGCAACTCCCCCGCGTCTGGCTGATAGGCCCCGGTCAGGATCTTGATCAGCGTCGATTTACCCGCGCCGTTTTCCCCCAGCAGGGCATGCACCTCACCCGGCATGGCGGCGAAATCCACGGTATCCAGCGCGCGGTGCTGGCCGAAGATCTTGACGACCCCGCGTGCCTCAAGAACCGGTGTGTCGGTCATGTCCGCCCCCTCCCCTTATCCGTCAACTGTCCGCCCTTCGGGCGAAGAATGCAATTCCGCCGGGCAAGGGTGCGATGCCCCTGCCCGGCGGTGATCCTGGCGGGAGGAAACTAGTAGCCAAGACCTTTGCGACGGTCGTATTCGCCCTGCGGATCATCTGCGGGGGTATACAGTTTCGATTCCGTAATGATGAACTTCGCAGGGACCGTGCCGCCGTTCAGATAGGCGTCCAGCGCTTCAAACGCGGGGCCGGCCATGTTGGGCGTCAGTTCAACCGTGGCGTTCGCCTCACCGGCAACCATCGCGGCGAAGATATCGGGAACCGCGTCGATCGACACGACGAGGATATCCGTGCCCGGCTTCAGGCCCGCATCCTTGATCGCCTGGATGGCACCCACGGCCATGTCGTCGTTATGGGCGTAGACGGCGCAGATGTTCGCCCCGCCCCCTTCGGCCTTGAGGAAGCCTTCCATCACTTCCTTGCCCTTCGACCGGGTGAAATCACCCGTCTGGCTGCGGATGATGGCGAGGTTCGCCTTGCCCGCCAGAGCCTCTTCAAAGCCCTGCTTGCGGTTGATCGCGGGGGATGAGCCGACGGTGCCCTGCAATTCCACCACGTTGCACTGCTTGTCGGCGACGGCGTTCACCAGCCATTCGCCTGCGACGCGGCCTTCCTTGACCTGGTCCGACGCGACCGAGGTCAGGTACAGGTCTTCCGGCCCTTCGATCCCGCGGTCCAGAAGGACGACGGGAATGTTGGCTTCCTTGGCTTCGGTCAGCACTTCTTCCCAGCCGGTCGCCACAACTGGCGCCACCAGGATTGCGTCTACGCCCTGCGCGATGAAACCGCGGATCGCCTTGATCTGGTTTTCCTGCTTTTGCTGGGCGTCCGCGAATTTCAGGTCGATCCCCAGTTCGGTCGCAACCGCCTTGGTCACCGAAGTCTCGGCCGCGCGCCAGCCGGATTCAGACCCGATCTGCGAAAAGCCGATGACCTTGCCTTGCAGGCCTTCGGCATAGGCCGCCGAAAGCAACAGTCCGCTCAGGCCCGCGCCAAGCGCGAGCGTCTTGATAATGTTCATGATTTTCCTCCCAGTGGAACCCTTGACCACTCTCCTCAGGTGGCTGAGCTGACGTTATCAAAAGTATTACTATATGCAAGAATTCTGTTCACGCGCCTGTGTAAGTCTGGGCATGCCTTGCTGCAGCTGCGGCATTCTTCCTGCGTCTGGCCCGAAATTCCCTGCCCTTTCAGCCCCAGCCCCGCCGCTGCAGCGCGGCAGAAAGCGGGGTCGTCGGGGTCACCCATCCAAGGGGGTGAAATCGAACTCCATCCGGTGGCGGTAGGTCTGCCCCGGAGCAAGCCGCGCGCTGGGGAAATGCGGGCGGTTCGGCGAATCAGGGAAGCGCTGGGTTTCCACCGCAAAGCCCGCAAAGCGCGGATAGCGCGCACCCGCCTTGCCCGGCGTGCCGTCAAAATGCGGCGCCAGTGTAAAAGCTGCTACGGCCCGGCTCCGTGGTGGACCATTCGCATGCGGCGCCCGGCGAGGCTGGGGATCGACCAGCTTCAAGGCAAGGGGCGCATGACCCGTCA
>JAAUPC010000234.1 GCA_012036325.1 Paracoccaceae bacterium | reverse complement strand
CAGGACCAGCGCCGCGCCATCGGCCTTGCCGCGCTGGCCCTTGGCGTGTTCCTGGTCTGGCTCGCGCGCACGGCCTGACACCAGGGCTTCACATCCCCTTGATGCCATGACACGGGGTTTGCATTCCGTGCGGGCTTCACTACCTTTGCGGCCATAACCCTTTCGTGGCCTGCTGGCCATCGGCCAGCCCGACCGCGACCACCGTTGAACAGGAGTTCGCATCGTGCCCGACCTCACCCCTTCAATCCGTACCGCGCTCCGTTCCAGCACGCTTCTGGCGCTGGTGCTGGGCTTTGGTCTTGCAGTTGCCCCAGCCCCGCCCGCCCAGGCCTTTGGGGCGCCGGAAAGCTTTGCTGACTTGGCCGAACAGATCAGCCCTTCGGTCGTGAACATCACCACCTCGGCCCTGATCGCGGCCCCTGCCGACGGCATGCCGATGGTGCCGGAAGGCAGCCCGTTCGAAGATTTCTTCGATGATTTCAATGACCGTGGCGGCCAGGGCCCGCAGCGGTCCGAGGCGCTGGGCTCGGGCTTCGTGATTTCCGAAGACGGCTTCATCGTCACCAACAACCACGTCATCGAAGGGGCGGATGAGATCACCATCGAATTCTTCTCGGGCAAGAAACTGCCCGCGAAACTGGTGGGCACCGACCCCAAGACCGACATCGCCGTCCTGAAGGTCGAAGCGGAGCAACCGCTGCCCTTCGTGACCTTCGGCAACTCTGACCTGATGCGCGTCGGCGACTGGGTCATGGCGATGGGCAACCCCTTGGGCCAGGGCTTCTCGGTTTCCGCCGGGATCGTCTCGGCCCGGGGGCGTGAGCTTTCGGGGTCCTATGACGACTTCATCCAGACCGATGCCGCGATCAACCGCGGCAACTCGGGCGGGCCCCTGTTCAACATGGATGGTCAGGTGATCGGGGTGAACACCTCGATCCTGTCGCCGACCGGGGGCTCGATCGGGATCGGCTTTTCGATGTCCTCGAACGTGGTGACCAAGGTGGTCGACCAGCTGAAGGAATTCGGCGAAACCCGGCGCGGCTGGCTGGGCGTGCGCATCCAGGATGTGACGCCTGATGTGGCCGAAGCGATGGGCCTTGCCGAAGCGGCCGGTGCGCTTGTTACCGACGTGCCAGAGGGCCCTGCGCTGGACGCAGGCCTCGTGGCGGGCGACGTCATCACCCGCTTTGACGGCCAGCCGGTCAGCGATGCGGGCGATCTGACCCGCCGCGTGGCCGATGCCCCGATTGGTGAGGCGGTCCCCGTCATCATCCAGCGCGAAGGCCGGACCGAGACACTGCAGGTCACCCTTGGCCGCCGCGAAGAGGCCGAGGCCGCGACGCTGCCCGCTTCGGCCCCCGCACCCGAAGCCCCGCGTGAGATGGAGACGCTGGGCCTGACCCTTGCGCCCCTGGACGATGACATGCGCGACCGTCTGGGTCTGGATGCTTCGACCGAAGGCTTGATGATCATGAGTGTCGATCAAGCCTCGGAAGCCTTCACCAAAGGCCTGCGCGAAGGCGATCTGATCACTGAAGCCGGTCAGCAGAAAGTCGTGCGCCTGCAAGATCTTGAGGACAAGATCGCCGAAGCCAAAGCGGCAGGGCGCGAGTCGATCCTGCTTCTGATCCGCCGCGGCGGCGACCCGCGCTTCGTGGCGCTCTCGATCGAGTAAGCTCCCGTTTCAGGGCAAATCATGGCGGCAGGGTCTCCCGTGCCGCCATTTTCTTTTGCGCTGGCAGACGGCGAAGGGCGCGGAATTCTCCAAAATTCCGCATCGGAGCCTTCAAAGGCTCCGGTCCGATTTCTTCGAAGAATCGGTGCGACCGATGACCGGCTTCGTCACCTTCGTCTCGGCCGGGCCGGGTGATCCTGATCTTTTGACCGTCAAGGCGGTCAAGGCGCTGCAGGCCGCGGATGCCATTCTGTTCGATGACCTGTCCTCGGGTCCCATCCTTGCACTGGCCCGGCCCGGGGCAGACCTTGTGGGCGTGGGTAAGCGCGCGGGCCGCGCCTCGCCGAAGCAGGACCATGTCAGCCGGCTCTTGGTCGATTACGCCCTGACGGGCGCGCGGGTGGTGCGGCTGAAGTCGGGCGACAGCGGCATTTTCGGGCGGCTGGAGGAGGAGCTTTCCGCCCTCCACGCAGCCGGTATCGGCTGTGAGATCGTGCCGGGCGTCACCTCAGCCTCGGCAGCAGCAGCGGCGGCGGGTATCCCGCTCACCCGGCGTGGCCATGCTCAGCGGGTGCAGTTCATCACTGCCGCCGACACCTCGGGCAACCTGCCGCCGGGGTTGAACCTGCCCGCCCTTGCCGACCCGCAGGCCACCACGGTGGTCTTCATGGGCAAGCGCACCTTCCCGGCCCTTGCCGCAGCGCTGATCGCGCATGGCTTGCCACCCGACACGCCCGCGATGCTGGCCGAAGGCGTCTCAACCCCTGAGCAGCGCCTTCACCGGTCGACCATCGCCGGGCTGGCCGAAACGCTGGCCCACGACCGCAGCCCCCTTCCCGGCCTCATCCTTTTCGGCCCGCTCTCGGTCGGCGTCGCGGACTGACCGGCGGCGGTCGCCTTCGGTGTTGAAGGTTTCGTGGGAGAGGCGCAGACAGGCAGGGCAAGGTGTCCCATCACGCGCAAAGCGCCGGGACTGAAACGGGAATGAGGAGCGGGCCAACCCAAGCGGGGCCCGTGTCATCAGCCGCCCCCGCGACTGTCAGCGGTGAGCGGGCTTCACCAAAGCCACTGCCCCTCAAGGGCGGGAAGGCCAGAAGCCCGCCACGATCCGCCAGCCAGGAGACCGGCCCTGCAAAAGAAACAACCGCCGTCGGGTGTGACGGACAGGAGGGACATATGCATATCGAACCGGGCCTCGTTGACGGGGCAAAGATCGCGCTCAGCTACGCCACCGCCGCGGCGGCGGGCGGGGTGGCGCTTTACCACATCGCCAAGGCCACAAAGGAACGGGGCATCGCCTCGGTCGCGTTGCGGTCAGTCATCGCCACCATCGGCGTCTTCATCTTCTTCGAAGTGATGCCGCATTTCGCCATCGGCGTCAGTGAGGTGCACTTCATCCTCGGCTCCACCTTGTTCCTGATCCTTGGCGCGGGGCCTGCGGCCATCGGCCTTGCGGCGGGTCTCCTGATCCAAGGCCTTTTCTTCGCGCCCTTCGACCTGCCGCAATACGGGATGAACCTGACCACGCTTCTGGTCCCGCTGTTCGCGCTGCACGCGCTGGCCAAGCGCATCATCGCGCCCGGCACTCCTTACGTTGACCTGAAATACAGCCAAGTTCTGGCGCTTTCGACGGTCTATCAGGGCGGTGTCGTCGCCTGGGTTGCCTTCTGGGCCGTCTATGGCGCGGGCTTCGGGGCAGAGAACCTTGCCGCCGTCGGCACCTTCGGGCTGGCATACATGGCCGTGGTCCTGATCGAGCCGATTGCCGATCTGGCCGTCCTCGGCCTCGCGAAGGCGCTGAAGGGCCAAGGCTCGCCCCTCGTCACCCCGCGGCTTTACGCGGCCTAAGGCAATCAGGCGCGGCCTTGCCAAGGGCCGCGCCGCTTTCTAAAGCCGGTCCATGATCACGCTTTCCCTCATCGGCATCGGCACCGGCAATCCGGACCATCTGACGGCCGAGGCCGCGCGCGCGCTGAGCGCAGCCGACCTGATCCTGTTGCCCCGCAAGGGCGATGACAAATCCGACCTCGCCGACATCCGTCACCTGATCCTGCGGCAGGTGCTCACCACCCCGGTCCCGGTGGCCGAATATGACGTGCCGCACCGCGCGGACCAGACCGATTACCTTGGTGCGGTGAATGACTGGCACGATGCCATCGCCCGGGTCTGGAGCGATGCCATCACCACCCACCTGCCGCAGGGCGGCACCGTGGCGCTGATGGTCTGGGGCGACCCCTCGCTTTACGACAGCACCCTGCGCATCGCCGCCCGCTTGGTCGACGTGACGGTCAAGGTGATCCCCGGCATTACCAGCCTGCAGGTCCTGACCGCCGCACATGCCATCCCCCTCAACACCCTCGCCGCCCCGGTGACCATCACCACCGGCCGCCAGTTGCGTGATCATGGCTGGCCAGAGGGCACCACCACCCTTGCCGTCATGCTGGACAAGGGCGGCGCTTTCACGGCCATCGACACCAAGGACACTACCATCTGGTGGGCGCCTATGTCGGCATGCCGCAGCAAACGTTGATCCACGGGCCCTTGGCCGAGGTGTCGGACAAGATCCTTGCCACCCGCGCCGCCTTGCGGGCCGAACATGGCTGGATCATGGACATCTACCTTATGCGGCGTGGCGATGACTGACCTCCTCCGCCGCGCGCTGCCGCTTTACGGCCTGCCACCAGACATGCCCCTCACCCTCCTCAACCGGTCCGAGAATGAAACTTGGCGCGCCGGTCCCCTGATCCTGCGCCTGCACCGCCAAGGCTACCACAGCAAGCCCGAGATCGCCTCGGAACTCGCCTGGCTGAGCGCCCTGCAAGACCTGCCCGGCCTCAACACCGTGCGCCCCATTCCCGGCGCACAAGGCCCGGTCACCCAGATTGACGACCGCTTCATCGTGGCCTTCGCCCCCATCGCCGGGCAGGAATTGCAACCGGGCGACGATCTTGCCCGCTGGTTCGGCCCCTTGGGCGCAATCACCGCCCGCCTGCATCTGCAGTCGCGCCAATGGACGCCGCCGCCGGGCTTTACCCGCAAGTGCTGGGACGTGGACAGCATCCTCGGCCCGAACCCGCATTGGGGTGACTGGCGGCAGGCACCGGGGCTCGACGCCACCGGCAAAGACCTGCTGACCCGCGCCACAGACACGCTGGCGGCCCGTCTGCGCGCCTACGGCACCGGGCCCGAAACCTTCGGCCTGATCCACGCCGACCTGCGCCTTGCCAATCTGATGGTGCACGGCACCACCCTGACCGCCATCGACTTTGACGATTGTGGCTTTGGCTGGTGGGTCTATGACCTTGCCGCCGCCCTGTCCTTTATCGAGACCGATCCCCGCCTGCCCGACCTGATCGCCGCCTGGGTCACCGGCTACAGCCGCATCGCCGCGCTGCCCGACAGCGACCGCGCGATGATCCCCGCGCTGATCTTCCTGCGCCGCGTGCTTCTGACCGCCTGGCTTGCCACCCGCGCTGACAGTGACACGGGCCGCGCGCTGGGAGGGCCTGCCTATACTTTGGGCACCCTCACCCTGGCCGACCGGTTTCTGACCGACGAACTGGCCGATTTCCGGCCCTGAAGGCCGTCGTCAAGGGTTCGCGACAAAAAGTCGCGGTTGAGCGTGCAGCCACCCTCGTGCTAACCTGACTTTGGCGCTGACCGCGCCTTCCGGGCCGCTATCCTGCCACCCGGCAACGATAATTCGGTCACCCTCATGCGCGCCCTTGTAGTTTACTGCCACCCCCGCCCGCACAGCTTCAACGCGGCGGTTCGGGATCTTGTCATTCGCAAACTCCATGCCGCCGGGGCCGAGGTTCGCCTTGCCGATCTTTACGCCACCGGCTTTCAGCCCGTGCTCACCGGGCCGGAATGGCAGGGCTACCTCGATTGCCCTTCGAACACCGCCTGCGTCGAAAAAGACGTTCAGGATGTCCGCTGGTGCGATACCCTGATCTTCGTCTACCCCACCTGGTGGTACGGTCTGCCCGCCATGCTGAAAGGCTGGCTGGACCGGGTGATGCTGCCGGACGTCGCCTTCCACATGCCGGACGCCGATCAACCCGGCATCCGCCCCGGCCTGCGCCATATCAACCGTCTTGGCATCTTCACCACCTGCGGGGCCAGCTGGCTGATGACGCAAGTCATCGGCGCGCCGGGCAAGCGCACCCTATCCCGCGGGGTCGGCCTTCTGTGCAAGCCCGGCAAGCGCACCGCCTTTGCCGCGCATTACAAGATGGACGCCTCAACCCCCGAAAGCCGCGCCCGGCATCTGGCCCGGGT
>JAAUPC010000233.1 GCA_012036325.1 Paracoccaceae bacterium | reverse complement strand
GCGGTTGTGCAGGCCGATGCTCATCATCTTGGGCGCCCCGACTGGCCCTCGCGGTACAGCACGTCGAAGGCGTCGATCAGGTAGCGGGGCGAAATCGTCGCCGGTGTTGAAGCCCTGCGCCACGGCGAAGCGCATGTCGTTGTTGTCGAGCGTGTAGGGCACGATGAGCTCGGGCTTGCCGTGCACGTCCTCCCAGTACGGCAGGTCGTCGGCGTAGCTGTCGGCCAGGTACAGGAACCCGCCCACCTCGCTCAGCAGCCGGCGCGTGTTGGCGCTGAAGCGGCCGGTGTACCAGCCCAGCGGCCGCTGGCCGCAGGCCTTGGCGATGGCGTCTCCAGCTTTGCCCCCGGTCAAAGGGTGTTTGGCCTGATGGGGTTCAAGGGCGGCGCACATGCCGAATATCTAACGATCCGCGCCGATGGCCTGGTTCTGCCGATGCCTGAAACCCTCAGCTTCGAACAAGGGGCGGCGTTCTTCTTCGGCGGCTTGACCGCGACACATTTCCTGATCGACCGGGCAAGGCTGGCCGCGGGCGAGCGTCTTCTGGTGGCCGGGGCGACCGGCTCGGTCGGAGGGGCGGCCCTGCAGATCGGCCGCCACCTTGGGGCGCAGGTGTCGGCCACTGCCTCGCCCGGCAATCACCCCCTTGCTCGCAGCCTTGGCGCGGATCAGGTGACCGATTACCGCAAAGGCCCGCCCCCCGGCCCGTTCGACGTGATCCTTGATGTGATGGGGTCGCTGGGCTGGCAGGCGGCACGGCCGCTTCTGGCCCCAGCCGGGCGGCTTGCCTTGGTCACGGCGGATCTGGGCGAAATGCTGGGCAGCGCGATCCGCCCCCGCCGTTACGGGCGCATGGTCCTGACCGGCACCAACCCCGACACCCTGCCCGCGATGCAGCGCCTTGTGGCCCTGCACCAGGCGGGGGGCTACACGCCGGTTCTGGGTCCGGTTCTGCCCTTTGCCGACCTAGCCAAGGCCCATGCGATTGCAGAGACCTTCCACAAGCCGGGCAATCTGGTGGTGGTGATGTGACAGGGCGGCCCGCTTTCAGGGCCACCCGACTTGACAGCCCATTCGCCACACAGCACCGTGCCGAAAACCTATCGGGGACACCGGGAATGGTCAGGATATATCGGGAATCCTTCGGCTTTTTCGTGAATGCCTTGCCGATGTTGCTGGCCTTTGCCGCCCTGATCGAAGGGTTGCTTTGGGTCTTGCAACCGAAGTCCGAGACCGGTGCCACCTTTGCCGCCCTCACGATCCTTGCCTATTACTTCCACCGGCATTTCCTGTTTGGTGAGACGTTTGGCCTTCGCAACCAGAAACCGGCCGCAGGGGCACCGCCCTTCAAGTTCGGCTGGTTCATCCTGATCAGCGTCGGACTGGTCTTTGTGCCGATCGCAGTGGCCTTTGCCATCGGCTTTGCCATGGCCGGGCGGTTTGCGCCGCTCTTGACGATCGGCATCTCATTGCCGATCTACCTTCTCGCCCTTAGCCTCTTTGGCACGGCACTCCCCGCGGTCGTAGCGCGGAATGGAAGCTACCGGCTGGCACAAGGCCTGCGCGCCGGGTTTCAGACGATGTGGCGGCTGCTTCTGGGACCCTGCCTTGTGGGCGGCGTCCTGGTGGCGCTGGCCGTGCTGAGCGGTCGCTGGGCGGCGGGCTTGCCCGATGACAGCCTTGTGCTGCTGGCCTATTTCACCACAGCACGGCTCTTGGGCTTTCTGCCGACGATCCTTGCCGTTGCCGTGCTGTGCGAAATGTATCGCCGCACCCGGCCCAAGCCCCTGAAAGGGGGCCCGGGCCTTGAAGGTCACACGCCCGCGTAGACCTGTGCCACCCGGGCGACGGCGGCTTCAGGCGACATTTCCTCTGACACGCCGGTGCGGCGGCTGGTCAGTTCGACCACGCCATTGGCAAGGCCGCGCGGGCCGACGGTGATCCGCCACGGCAGGCCGATCAGGTCCATCGTGGCAAACTTGGCCCCGGCGCGTTCGTCGCGGTCGTCGTACAGGGGCTCCAACCCCTGTGCCAGCAGCGCCTTTTCAAGGCCTGCGCAAGCCGCATCCGCCGCCGCGTCGCCCTGTTTCAGGTTCACGATCCCCACCGGGAAGGGCGTGACCCCCTCGGGCCAGATGATGCCCTTGTCATCGTGGCTGGCCTCGATGATCGCGCCCAAAAGGCGGGAAACGCCAATGCCGTGCGACCCCATTTCCACCGGAACCTTGGTGCCTTCGGCGGTGGTCACCTCGGCCCCCATCGAAGCAGAATACTTGGTGCCGAAGTAGAAGATCTGCCCGACCTCGATTCCACGGCCCACCTTGCGGTGCGGCTCCGGAACCTGATCGAACACCGCCGCATCGTGGGTCTCATCGGTGCGGGCGTAAAGCGTCGTGAACTCGCGGCAGACCTCGGCCACCTGGGTCCGGTCGTCATAGTCGATGTCGCGGGCCCCCAGCTTCAGCGCGGTCACGCGGTCATCATAGAACACCTCGCTTTCGCCCGTCTGGGCCAGCACCAGGAATTCATGCGTGTTGTCGCCGCCGATGGGGCCCGAGGCCGCGCGCATCGGGATTGCGGTCAGGCCCATGCGTTCGTAGGTCCGCAGATAGCTGACCATATGGCGGTTGTAGGCATGCAGCGCGGCGTCGCGGTCGACGTCGAAGTTGTAGCCGTCCTTCATCAGGAACTCACGCCCGCGCATCACGCCGAAGCGGGGGCGCATCTCGTCGCGGAACTTCCACTGGATGTGGTAAAGGGTCAGCGGCAGGTCCTTGTAGCTGGTCACATGGGCGCGGAAGATGTCGGTGATCATCTCCTCGTTCGTGGGGCCATACAGCATCTCACGCTCTTGCCGGTCCTTGATCCGCAGCATTTCCTGGCCGTAATCGTCATAGCGGCCCGACTCGCGCCACAGGTCGGCGGGCTGCAGGGTCGGCATGAGAAGGGGGATGTGGCCCGCGCGTTCCTGTTCCTCGTTCACGATCGCCTCGATCCGGCGCAGGACCCGCAGGCCGAGCGGCAGCCAGGAATAGATCCCCGCGGCCTGCTGCTTGATCATCCCGGCCCGCAGCATGTAGCGGTGCGAGACGATCTGCGCCTCGGCGGGGTTTTCCTTGAGGACGGGAAGGAAGTAGCGGGAAAGACGCATCTGGGGCCTACCTTGGAAACGGTCTCGGGTTTCCTAGCGGGTCAAAGGTGGGCAGGCAAGGTGCTGGGAAGTGTCCACGGTGGACGGACTGCGCGTTTTCTTTGCTTTCAAGGCATTAGCATTTCGCGTTCAGGCTGCGTTAAGCAGTCGAAATCGGCCGGGTCACGCGCGTTTTCCGCCGTCCTACCCCCGCTCCATACCAGAACCGTTCCATCATCCGTCAAAAGGTGAGGGTGTAGACAAGGTTGAGGCGCGTGTCGCGCAGATCTTCCAGCAGTGCACCGGCCTCAATTTCCGCCAAGAAACGCCCGGCCCCAAGCGCGCCCTGCAAGCCAATGGTGGCCCGGGGAGCGGTGGACCATTGATCAACTGCGATGCTTGACTTGGTGACGCTGCGGGCAAGCGAGATGTCGGCATAAGGGACAAGGGCGCTGCCGCCAATTGGGTTGGCCGCCGTCAGCCGCAGGCCGGCGGCAAGCGACCAGTAGTGCTGCGTTTCGGCGGGTTGCGCCACGCCGCCGACGGTATAGGCGGGAAGCTTTTCCCGGTAGCCCGAAACCCGCACGCTGGGGGTCATCACCAGAGCGGGCCCGTCCCAGACACCCGACACCCCGACGGACCCCATGATGCGGTCAGACCGGACTGTGACATCGCCTTGGGTGATTTTGGGTTGGCCAAAGCCCAGATGACCGTCAACCAGAAAGCCCGTGCCAAGGGGCAAACCGAAATAGCCCCCAACAACAGAAGATCGGGCCGACGCAGGATTTTCGCCGCCAAGATCTACCCGGTCATGGCCAAGATAGACCCCGAACAACTGCCCGTTTGCCGTGACCGTGTCAAAGCCAAGGGTCAAGCTGACCCCCCGTCCATCTAAGCCGCCGCCGAGATCAACAAGGCTGGCCGAGGTCCACCATTGCCCCGACGGTGCTGACCCGGACGTGGACAAGGTGAAGGGCGTCGCTACGCCGCCGCCTCCGATCCGGCCAGAGACGCGGGCAGTAACGGCACTTGTGACAGTCTCAAGCTGCAAGGTTGCCAGCGACTGCGCGGCATCACCCGGCCCAAAACCAGCCTGACTACTGGCCAGGGACAGCTGGAGGGTTGAATCCTTCAGGATCATGTAGTCGTTTAGGGAGAAACCATCCTCGAGCGTTTGCCCAGCGAAGGTGAGGCGCTGCTTGTCAGGTGGAATGCCTTCCTTTTCCTGAATTTTGCTTTTGACGGTTGCGATGGAATCGCTTGGTTCCACCTCAAGGACGATTGTCTTGCCATTTAAGGTCTTTACGAAAATCTGCATGGCCTCCGCCGTGCCGATAGAGACCATCAGCGCCACCGCGAAAACCGCCAAAAGACGTATCATGCTTTAGGTTGTCTGCCCTTGGGTCGTGACTGCCTAACACATTCGATGTTCAAGAAAGGCTTAAAACTCAGATGCCAACAGCCGTTGTGGCCAAAAGAGCACAAGGTTTTGACCCCAAAGCCGCTGTCCAGAATTCGTGTCACAGTCTAAAAGCTCAGCTCGGATACGTTCGGCATTGACGTTTACGCGCCGTGCGACACCAGATAAGCTGCCTACCCGCCAGCACCGAGACCATGGCCATGTCGCCTTTGCCTGCCCCAACCGCTGACGTCGGCCCCGACCAATCTGTGCTGTCTTTGCCGGTGGCGGGCATGACTTGCGCCGCCTGCCACACAAACGACATCACTTTCGAGGGAACCCGCATCCGCGTCGACACCCCGCACGAGATCCTGGTGAACAAGCTCTGCGCGCTTCTGGGTCGCGCCGAAATTGAGAGATTTGGATCGATCTGCGGGATCTTCTGGCGCAGGGCGGGAGTCTCGAAAGAGCGCTCCGCGACGCGCCTCGAAAAGACGGGGGCTTCTCGCCATTGACTCTGGCCTGGGTACTGAAGGAAACGGGCCCGGTGCCCGCTGCCCGGGCGTTGGGATGGACCGAGGCGCAGATTCGGGACCTCTCGGAATTCCATTCGCAGCTCATCGAGAAGCTCGTCGAGCACAACCGCAAGGACCCCAACAACAAGGTCGAGCTCAACAGCCGCGTGCTGCGTTGTGGCCGCAACGAGAGCGGAAAATACTATCTGCACGTCCAGGCCGGCGGCAAGACGACGATCCGCGAGTTCGACATGGTGGTGTTCTGCCTGCCGCACAACTGGCTCTGCACGGTGGAGTTCGACGGCGAGGACCTGTTCTTTGGCCTTGTGGATGGCTTCGAGCTTGGTCAACGCCTCCTTGTTCAGCGACGGGTAACGGCGTGCGATGCCGAGGTCCTGCTTCAGCACTTCCATCGAATCGATGCCCACCACCACGCATTGATTGCCGTAGGCCTCGGCGATCTCGGCGATCAGCTGCGGCCGTTCCAGCGCCGGGGTGTTGATCGACACCTTGTCGGCGCCGGCGAACAGCACGCGGCGCGCGGTGTCGACGCTGCGGATGCCGCCGGCGACGCAGAACGGAATGTCGAGCAGGCCGCGATCTTCGAGATCCACTGCCGATCGACAGAGCGCTGCTCGGGACTGGCCGTGATGTACGTAGAACACCAGTTCGTCGGCTCCTTCGTCGCGGTAACGCTGCGCGAGTTCGATGATCTCGCCGCGGTGCAGAACCACTTCGAGGCCTGGTGCCGCATCTACAATCACGAGCGGCCGCACGAGGGCATCGGCGACCTCGTCCCGGCCGATCGCAAGCTCTACGCACTTCGAGACGCCACAGCCACGGTCCCCTCGATTCCGTTGATCTCCTCCTCCATCATGTCCAAGAAACTCGCTGCCGGTGCCGACGCGATCGTGCTCGATCGTCAA
>JAAUPC010000232.1 GCA_012036325.1 Paracoccaceae bacterium | reverse complement strand
AGCGCGGGGTTGAGGCCCTGCGCGCCGGTGAGGTGGATCAGCCGGTGCGCGTGACCCTGACGGCGGGCTTTGCCGCGCAATGGCTGATGCCGCGCCTGCGCGATTTCTGGGAGAAGTTTCCCGACATCGGCCTGTCCTTGCACCCCGACCCCCGCGTGATCGATCTGCACCGGGAACGGATGGATCTGGCCATTCGCTATGGCAATGGCGATTGGCCGGGGGTTACGGCGACCTATCTCGCCTCGGCCCGGTTGGTGATTGCGGGCGCACCGTCATTGATTGGCAACAAGGAGGTGCTATCCCCGCAGGACATGGCCGGGATGGATTGGATCCTGTCGCGCAACTGGCCGGAGCAGGACAATTATCTGCGCCATCTGGGAATTGAGCCGACGACCTTAAGCGCCACCGATTTCCCTGGTGAGGAATTGGCGATTGCCGCCGCGCGGCAAGGATTGGGGCTTGTGGTGGAAAGCATGGCGCTGATCGAGGCGGATGTGACCGAAGGCCGCTTGCGCGTGGTGCATGAAAGCCGGGAAAAGCTGCCCGCCTATTTCATCGTGACGCTGCCCGGGCCGCAGCGTGCCGCCGCCCGGGCCTTTCTGAAATGGCTGCGATCACAGGCGTGACTTTCGCGGGCGTGATCGCAGTCCAAATCCCGTTCAGATCGACATATCTTCAGGTTTCTTGCCCTTAGCCAAGGCTTCCACGAACCAGCGCGGCTTGCGCCCACGGCCAGACCAGGTGTCAGCCTTATTGGCCGGATTGGCATATTTCGCGGTAGAGGGCGTGCGTTTGCGGGTGGGGGCCGCACCGGTCAATTCCGCCAAAGAGAAGCCTTTGGCGCGGGCGATTTCCTCAAGCTCGGCAAGGGCTTCGCGCTTGCGGCGATCTTCAAACCCGGAAATGGCTTTTGCCACCTGAGATTGAAGGTCCTTCAGTTCTTTCAACGAAAGATCATTCAGGTTGATAGTCAATTCACTTACTCCCCATAATTATAGGCCTAGTGAATAGGCCCATAATTCACGGTTTGCAACAATGCCAATTCACCTGGGGCTGCGTTTCGCCAGAATCCGCTGCAGCGTCCGGCGGTGCATCGAAAGCCGCCGCGCAGTTTCCGAGACATTGCGGTCACACATTTCATAGACGCGCTGGATATGTTCCCAGCGCACGCGGTCGGCCGACATCGGGTTTTCCGGGGGCAGGGGCATTGCTTCGCCCTTGGCCAGAAGTGCCAGGGTCACATCATTGGCATCGGCGGGTTTGGACAGGTAATCCACCGCGCCGATCTTTACCGCGGCCACGGCGGTGGCAATCGCGCCGTAGCCGGTCAGCACGACAATCCGGCAATCCGGGCGCTTTTCGCGCAGGGCCTCAATCACCTCCAGCCCGTTGCCATCTTCCAGACGCAGGTCGACCACGGCATAGGCCGGGGGGCTGGCAATCGCCTTGGCCCGACCCTCGGCCACGCTTTGCGCGGTATCGGGCAGAAAACCCCGCTTTTCCATGGCCTTGGCCAGCCGTTTCACGAAGGGTTCATCGTCATCGACCAGAAGAAGCGAGCGGTCCGCCCCAAGGTCTGCAGCAATATCGTCGGCCATGCGTCTTTCCTTTACGTCCGGGCACGAAGGGGGCTTGCGCAGATCAGTTCTGGCCTGCGCTGGCCTCAATGAAACAGGCGACCCCTTCTGCCATCTGGTCAGAAGTAACCTCGCGCCGGAAAAAATCCACAAAGCCGGTGCCGGGCAGCATCAGATAAGTGAAAGTGGAATGGTCGATGAGATAGAATTCATCCTCGGACGGCTGGCGTCGGTAAAAGGTTTTGTAAGCCTGCGAGGCGGTTTTGACCTGTTCATCCGTCCCGGTCAGCGCAATCAGCTTGGGGTGCATGTTGGCTTCGTAATCGGCAAGGGAGTCAGGCGTGTCACGCTCGGGGTCGATGGAGATGAAGACCGGGGTCACGTCAAGGCCGCGGTCTTCCAGGATATCCACCGCCTCGACGTTGCGGGCCATGTCGAAGGGGCAGACATCGGGGCAGAAGGTATAACCGAAATAGACGAGCGCCGGCTTGGTCAGCACCTCGGTATCGGTCACCGTCTGGCCGGCGCTATTGACCAGCGTGAAAGGCCCGCCGATATCCCCCCCGGCCACCTGGCCCTGGCGGCATTGGGCAAAGGCGTCAGCGGGGCTGTTGAACAGCACATACCATGTCGACGCCCCCAGAAGGGCGGCTACGGCGGCGGCGGCAAGGCCTGCATAAAGACGGGTCATTCGGGTCCTCAAAGGTGGTCACTCCCGCCGCATTGATCCCAGATGCGGGCGGCCTTAACAATGGCAAACGCCGGACAGGAAAGCGTGGGTCACAGAATGGTTACGGCGGGGATCATGCTTCCGGTCGAGGAGGCCAGCAGCAACTGGATCCGCCTGCGCACGCTGATCCAGCTGCGCTGGACGGCGATCGGCGGGCAGTTGGCGGCAATCCTGGCGGTGGACCAGCTTTACGGCATGCAATTGCCACTGGTGCTTTGCTATATGGCGGTGGCGGCCTCGGTCCTGGCCAATCTGTTCTCCATCACCCTTTTCCCCGAAAACAAGCGGCTCAGCGAGGGTGAGGCGTTCTTCACCCTTCTGTTTGACCTCACACAACTGTCGTTCCTTGTGTTCCTGACGGGTGGGTTGACCAACCCCTTCGCGCTTCTGGTCTTGGCGCCGGTCACCATCTCGGCCTCGGCACTGCGCTTGCAGTCGACTGTGATTCTGGGCGGCATCGCGATCCTGCTCATCACCATCGCCGCCTTCTGGAACCTGCCCCTTCGCTTTGCCGACGAACGAGAGCTGGTGATCCCGCGTCTCTTTGAGTTTGGCTTCTGGCTTTCCATCGTCATCGGGATCCTGTTCCTTGGTCTTTACTCGCGCCGCGTGGCGACGGAGATGCGGTCGATGGCGCAGGCGCTGTTGGCGACGCAGATGGCCCTCGCGCGCGAACAAAAGCTGACCGATCTTGGCGGTGTGGTGGCCGCCGCCGCGCATGAGCTTGGCACCCCCCTCGCCACCATCAAGCTGGTCAGCGCCGAGCTGATGGAAGAGCTTGCCAACCGCCCCGACCTGCTGGACGATGCCAAGCTGATCCGCGATCAGGCTGACCGCTGCCGTGACATCCTGCGTGACATGGGCCGGGCCGGGAAGGATGACCTTCATCTGCGGCAAGCCCCCCTTTCCGCCGCCCTGCGTGAGGCGGCTGAACCCCACATGCAGCGCGGCAAGCGGGTGGAATTCACCTTTGCCCCGATCGAAGGCAGCCCCGACCGTCAGCCAACCATCCTGCGCCGGCCCGAGATCATTCACGGTCTGCGCAATCTGGTGCAGAACGCGGTGGATTTCGCCCGCAGCACCGTCTGGATCGAAGGCGAGTGGACGGACCGCACCGTCACCGTGCGCATCATAGACGATGGCGACGGCTTTCCCCCCAACGTCATCGGCCGGATCGGTGACCCTTTCGTCCGCTTTCGCCGGGCGGACCCGCAGGCTGAGGCGCGCCCCGGCTATGAAGGCATGGGCCTTGGCCTGTTCATCGCCAAGACCCTGTTGGAGCGGTCGGGCGCCGAGCTGACCTTCGCCAATGCGACTGATCCGTTCCTTCCGCCCGAAGACCGCCCCGAACGCAGTGGCGCGGTGGTCGAGGCGGTCTGGTCGATGGCCGATCTGGCCGTGGCCCCGGGTGGAGCGCTGGGCAAGAACCGCAAGATCGACGGATGACCGCGCAACCTGCAGGCTTAACGGTCGATTAAGGAATATGCCCTTAAGGTGAATCCATCGTCAATGATGGTGCCGTGTCATGCCTGCTGACTGGATCGCTGCGTTGGGACTGGTTCTAAGTGCCACCTGTGTGGCGCTGGCAAGCCTGCTTTTGCTGGCCGGATGGCAGGCGCGGCGGCCAAGGGCGCGCAGCCTTTTCGCGTCGGACGGCCCCGCGACCGTGTTTCTGTTTGACGGGGACCGGCTTCTGGACGCCACCCCCGCCGCCCGGTCGCTTTTGCCTGAGGGTGAGGATGCGCGCGCCTGGTCGCGGCTTTTGTCCCGGCTTGGGCCGATGTTTCCCGGCCTGCCGCAGGTGCTGGAAGGCCTGCCGCGGCTGGGGCAGGTCACCCTGACCTCCGGCCCCGGGGTGATGCCGCCGGTTCTGCTTCGGGGGGAACATTTTACCGGGCTGACCAAGCTGACGATGATCGAAAACGCCACCGAACAGCGGCAGACGACCGGCGACAGCGCGGTGATGGCGGCCTTGCAGCAGGAACTGGCGGCGCAGCGGGCCGTGCTGGCGCGGGCCCCGGTCCTGATGTGGCGTGAAGGCCCGGGCGGGGTGGTCTGGGCCAACCACGCCTATCTGATCCGCGCCGCCGAACTTCTGCCCCCTGGGGAAGATCTGTCTTGGCCCCTGCCGCGCCTGTTCCCCGAAGCGGATTTCCGCGCCTCGGCCATGGGGGTCAGCCTCAGCGCCGGGCGGTCGACGCGCACGAAGCTGCAGATGCAGGGCGGGGCGGAGTGGTTCGATCTGGTCCGCATGCCTGTCGGGGAAGAGGTGCTGTGCTATGCGCTGGCGGCCAACTCCGCCGTGCAAGCCGAAACCGCGCTGCGCGACTTCATGCAGACGCTGACCAAGACCTTCGCTGACCTGCCCATTGGCCTTGCGATCTTTGACCGCCAGCGGGTCTTGCAACTTTTCAACCCCGCATTGGCCGACCTCACGTCACTTGCGCCGGATTTCCTGATCTCGCGCCCGACGCTGTCATCGGTGCTGGATGCGATGCGCGCCAAGGCGATGATCCCCGAACCGAAGGATTACCGCAGCTGGCGCAAGCAGTTGGTCAAGCTTGAGGAAGAGGCCTCGATGGGCCTGTTCGAGGAAACCTGGAGCCTTCCGGGCGGCCAGACCTACCGGGTGATCGGGCGGCCGCATCCGAACGGGGCGCTGGCGCTGATGTTCGAGGATATCAGCCATGAGATGACGCAGACCCGCCGCTATCGCGCGGACCTGGAACTGGGCCAGTCGGTGATCGACGCGGTAGAGGAAGGGGTGGCGGTCTTCTCGCAAGGCGGGCAGCTGGTGATGTCGAACATCGGCTATGCGCAGCTGTGGAACCATGACCCGGCAGTCCTGTTGTCGGACGCGGGGATCGGCACGCTGTGTGCCTGGTGGCGGGAACATTCCGCGCCCACGCTTTTGTGGGACGATGCCACCGATTTCGTGACCACGCTGGGCGACCGCACCCCCTGGGACGGTGAGGCGCGCATGCTGGACGGGCGGCTGGTGACGATCCGCTTCCGCCCGCTGACCGGGGGGGCCACCTTGATCACCTTCCGCGCGCGGGGGGCAGATGTGGGCGGGCCGGTTCTGGAACATGTCAACAGCAGCCGGCTCCTCCTTGCCTGAGCGGGGTGGCCGGGTGCTCTGGCCTTGCGGTGGTGCGTGCCATCGCTAGACTCAAGCGCATGACCGCAGCGCCCAAGCCCATACCCACTCTGATCCTGCCCTTGCCCACCGCCGACGACACCGCCGCCTTGGGCGCGCGGCTGGCCTCGGTCGCGCAGGCGGGCGATTGCCTGCTGCTGGAGGGGCCGATTGGCGCTGGCAAAAGCCACCTTGCACGCGCCTTCATCCAGGCCCGGCTGGGCCGCGCGGAAGAGGTCCCATCGCCCAGCTTCACGCTGGTCCAGGTGTATGAGGCGGCGGGGGTAGAGATCTGGCATGCCGATCTTTACCGGCTGACCCACCCGGATGAGGTGTGGGAGCTTGGCCTTGACGACGCCTTTGCCAAGGCGATCTGCCTGGTGGAATGGCCTGACCGGCTGGGGAACCATGTCCCGCCCGAAGCGCTGCATCTGCGGCTTGAGGCTTGGGGTGATGGTCGGCGCGCGGTGGTCACCGGCGGGCGGGCGGGTTTGCGCAAGGCGCTTGGGGACCACGCATGACGGATCAGCAAA
>JAAUPC010000231.1 GCA_012036325.1 Paracoccaceae bacterium | reverse complement strand
AGGCGACGATGACGCAATAACCCTTCCGCTCTACGGTCTCCTTCACGCGCGCGAGGAAGCGCTCGCGCTCGAACGGAATTTCGGGGAACAGGATGATATGGGGCGGGTCGCCGGCCTTGCGTGCGGCAAGGCCGCCCGCGGCCGCGATCCAGCCCGCCCAGGCGGCCTTTGACCCCCCGAAAACGTTGATATCGACCTTCCCCGCAATCCCCGGCACCACCCCGGTCGAAGTGTATTGCCAGAAGCGCCACCCCGTACCGTCATAAACCTCGCCCGGATGATCGGCGACGGCGCGCAGCCAGAACTCCACCCCATCAAGCCGCCAAAGCTCGGTATCCTCGAAGAAATCCACCGTGGTATAGATCAGCGGGCGCTGGCCGTAATGGCGTTCGAGAATGTCCATAAAGATCCGTGCTTCTGCCCGGATCGTGGCCCCGTCGCGGCGGATCGTGCAGGTGGGGGAAAACGGCGTCCATTCAAGATCAAGCACCGGGGGCAGGGCGCCGCCGTGCGGGGAACGGCCTTGATGAACCAGCGCGCCTGCTCGGCGGCCGGGCGGCAGTGATAGAAGAAGTGATAGGCCCCACGCCTGACCCCCGCCGCCCCCGCCCCCTGCCAATGGGCGTCAAACATCGGGTCCACCAGATCGCCGCCCTCGGTCGCCTTGATGAAGGCGAAGTTCACCCCGTTGGCCCGCGCCGTCGGCCAATCCACCTCGGTCTGAAAGCGGGAAAGGTCAATCCCGTGCACCGGATAGCGGTCAGGCGACCGGCCCGGCCAATCGGTCGGGTCCGCATCGCGGAAGTTCGACGTGGTGACCGTGATTTCGTCCGGCACCGCAGCCTGGCGCGGGGCAGGCCCGCTGCAGGCCGCAAGGATCAGTCCGGCCAGAAGCCAAAGGATGCGTTTCATGGGCCGATGCTGCCGATCCCGCGCCCTGCTGTCACGCGATGATTTCACCGGTCGGCGGAAACCGTCACCCGAACCGCGCAGGCGACAGGGCCGCCGCCAGATCGGCCCCGATCTCCGGTGCCCGGCCCCCGATCAGGTCCGCCGCAAGCTGGCTTGCCGCCGGGCAGGTCTGGAACCCATAGCCGCCCTGTCCCGCCAGCCAGAAGAACGCGGGCTCCCGCACATCCGCCCCGATCACCAGCGACCGGTCGGGCGAGAATGTGCGCAACCCCGCCCAACTGGCCAAAAGCCGCGTGACAGGTTCGGTCACCATCTCCTCATAGCGCGCCAATCCTTCGGCAAGCACCATGTCATCGGCCCAGGCGTCATGCGGCTCCATCAGGTGCTCTTCTGCAGGTGACACGATCAGCGCGCCCGCATCGGGTTTGGCATACCAGTCCTCCCCCGGGCCGAACAGCATCGGCCAGCGGCTGACGTCCAGCCCCCCCGGCGCCGGGATCCGCGCCATCGACCGCCGGTAAGGCGTGAACCCCAAAGGCTGCACCCCGGCCAGCGCCGCGATCTGGTCCACCCAGGCCCCCGCCGCATTCACTAGCATCCGGGCTGTAAACTCCCCCGCAGCCGAGGTGACCCGCCACCCGGCCCCGTCCTTGGCAATCGCGCCGACCCGCGCCTTGGTCATGATCCGCGCCCCGCGCCCTTTCGCTTCACGCGCGAAGCCCTGAATCAAAAGGTCGGTGTCCACATCCTCGGCATGGGCGGCATAGCCCGCCTCAACCACCAGCTCCGGGTTCAGGATCGGCACGATGGCCCGCGCCTCGGCCACGCTGATCCGGTCAAAGGCCATCGCCACCAGATCCTGCTCGAACGCGTCTTCCCCCCCGGCCTTGCCCACCAGCATCAGCCCGCGTGGGCCAAGCACCCCCGGCACCGACCGGAAATAATCGCCCGAAGCCATCGACAACCCAACCACCGGCGGCGCGCCATAGCGCGGCTCATACAAGGCCGCCGACCGGCCACTGGCATGATGCGCAAGGGCCTCCTCCGCCTCCAGCAGGATGACCGACCCCAGCCCGGACAACCGCGCCGCCGCCGAGATCCCGG
The DNA here is from genome assembly GCA_012036325.1 of Paracoccaceae bacterium. Lineage (GTDB taxonomy): Bacteria > Pseudomonadota > Alphaproteobacteria > Rhodobacterales > Rhodobacteraceae > Tabrizicola. The sequence continues at coordinate 3,968 of JAAUPC010000231.1, read as the reverse complement.
CAATCCCGCCGCCAATGATCAGAAAATCGCAGTCCATGGCCCCTCCCACAAGAAAAGGGCACGGGAACCCCATGCCCTTTCACATTTGCACAAATGATCCCACAGGGGTGTGGGGGTGTGAAACCCCCACTTTTCGGCCCGGATCGGGGGGCTTGCCCCCTCGTCCGGGTCGAAAACCCCCTATCTGGATCGGATCACTGCGGAATCTCGCCGACAATCCCTTCGACGTAGAAGTTCATCCCCAGAAGGTCGCCATCCGGCGCCACAGCCCCGTCCGCCAGCCAGACCGAGCCGTCTTGCTTGTTGATCGGCCCGGTGAACGGGTGATAGGTCCCCGCCGCAATCGCATCGCGCATCGCTTCGGCTTCGGCCTTCACCTCGGCCGGCACCAGCGCGGTGATCTCGCCGATTTCGACTTCACCACCCGCGATGCCTTCCCAGGCATCTGCCTGGGCATAGCTTCCGTCCATCAACGCGCTGACACGCTTGACGTAGTAAGGCGCCCAGTTGTCGATGATCGACGATACGCGCGGCCCGTCCTTGTATTCCGCCATGTCCGACGCCTGGCCAAAGCCGATCACAGCGCCGTTCGTCTTGGCGGCCTCAGCCAGCGGGGCGGTGGAATCGGTGTGCGACGCAATCACGTCCACGCCCTGGTCAATCAGCGCCTTCGCCGCGTCCGCCTCTTTCGCCGGGTCAAACCAGGTGAAGGCCCAGACGATCGACAACTCCACCGCCGGGTTCACCTTCTTGGCGTGCAGGTAATAGCTGTTGATCCCCATGATGACCTCGGGGATCGGGAAGGACGCGATATAGCCGATCTTGTTCGACTTCGTCATCTTGCCCGCAATATGCCCCTGCACCGCCCGGCCCTCATAGAACCGCGCGTTGTAGGTGGACACGTTCGGATGCTCGCGCTTGTAGCCCGTGGCATGTTCGAACTTGATGTCGGGGAACTTGGCCGCCACCGCGTTCGTCGCGTCCATATAGCCGAACGAGGTGGTGAAGATGATGTTGCAGCCGGAAAGCGCCATCTGCGTCAGCACGCGCTCGGCATCCGCACCTTCCGGCACGTTTTCCTGAAACGCGATCTCGACCTTGTCGCCAAAGGCCTCTTGCACGGCCAGCGCCCCCTGATGATGCTGGTAGGTCCAGCCGCCGTCGCCAATCGGCCCGACATAGACGAAGCAGGCCTTCGTCTTGTCCTGCGCCATCGCCGCGCCGCCGAAGGTCAGCCCAAGGCCAAGCGCTGCGGTCGCAAGCAAGGTTCTGCGTTTCATGTGGTATCTCCCCATCGTTGCGGGGGGTTTGCCCCCAAAGTTATGCCCCTATCGCGAGGCGTGGAAATTCTGGCCCAGACAGGCCGGTGCAGCCAGTGCAGCTTTCCCACGTCCCGAAGACATGATGACCAGCACCAGGATCGTTATCAGATACGGGGCCATGGACAAGTATTCCACCGGAATGGCCGACCCGGCCGCCTGCAGGTTCAGCTGCAGAACCGAAATGCCGCCGAAAAGATAGGCACCCGCCAGAACCCGCCAGGGCTTCCAGCTGGCAAAGACCACGATTGCCAGCGCAATCCACCCCGCGCCCGCCGTGATCCCGTCCGTCCACTGCGGCACGCGCACCAGGCTGACGTAGGCCCCGCCCAACCCCGCCAGCGCGCCCCCGAACAGAACCGCCAGGAACCGGATCCGCGTCACCTTGTAGCCCAGCGCATGCGCCGCCTCATGGCTTTCGCCGACAGCCCGCAGGACCAGCCCCATCCGGCTGTATTTCAGCACCCACCACACCCCCGCCACCAGCAGGATTGAGGCATAGACCATCCAGTCATGGCTGAAGACCGCGACCCCCAGAAAGGGAATGTCCGCCAAAGGCCCCAGGGCCAGATCCCCCGTCGCCGGTGGCTTGATCCCGACATAAGACTGCCCGATCAGGCTGGACAGCCCCAAGCCGAACAGCGTCAGCGCCAGTCCCGTCGCCACCTGATTGGTCTGCAACACCTGCGTCAGCACCCCGAACACCGCCGACAGTGCCACCGCACCCAGCGCGCCGCCCACAAATCCGAAGTAGGGGTTCCCGGTGACCACCGCGGTCACAAACCCGCAGATCGCCCCCATGATCATCATCCCCTCAACCCCAAGGTTAAGGACCCCCGCCTTCTCCACCACCAGCTCCCCCGTCGCCGCCAGCATGATCGGAACCGAGTTCACCATCAGCGCCGCAATCAACAGCGCCGGATCAATGCCACCAAACATCACGCCACCTCCCGCTTCGCCAGCCGCACCCGGAAGTTGGTCAAGAGATCGGTCCCAAGAAGGAAAAACAGCAGCATCCCCTGAAACGCCTGGATCGCCGCCGAAGGCAACCCCAGCATCAACTGCGCCAGTTCCCCGCCGATATAGGTCAGCGCCATCAGCAGCCCCGCGAACAGGATGCCCACCGGGTTCAACCGGCCAAGGAACGCCACGATGATCGCCGTGAACCCATAGCCCACGTTGAAATCGATGCTGATCTGCCCCGCCGGCCCCGTCACCTCGAACACCCCGGCAAGCCCCGCCAGCACGCCCGAGATCCCCAGACACATCACCACCAGCCGCGCTGGCGACACCCCCGCAAACCGCGCCGCTTTCGGGGCCTGCCCGGCCAGCTTGATCTGGAACCCCAGGATATGCCGCTGAAGCAGGATATACCCCGCGATCACCGCCATGAAGGCCGCGACCACACCCCAATGCATCCCCGTCCCCGCAACCAGCTCAGGGTTCGCCATTGACGGGATCTGGCTCAGGTTCCGGCTGCCCGGGAACCCGCCGCCCTCCGGGTTCCTCAGCGCGCCCAGGGCCATCATCGCCAGAATGTTCTGCGCCACATAAACCAGCAGCAGCGACACCAGAATCTCATTCGTCCGGAACACGGTCTTCAGCAGCGCCGGGATCATCGCCCACAGGAACCCGCCAAACGCCCCGGCAACAATCATCACCGGAAAGATCAACCGGCTTTCCACCGGATAGACCGCAAGGCCCGCCGCGGCACCAAAGATCGCGCCCATGATGTATTGGCCCTCGGCCCCGATGTTCCAGATCCCTGCCCGGAACCCCAAGGAAAGACCAATCGCGATCAGGATCAACGGCGCCGCCTTCACCAGAAGCTGCGGCCGCGAATAGGCCGCGAACTGGTCATTGAAAAGCGGGTCCCAGAAGATGGTCCTGATCGCCTCGAACGGGTTCTTCCCCAGGATCCAGAACATGATCCCCCCCGCCACCATCGTCAGCGCCACCGCCAGAAACGGCGAGGCCCGCTCCCAAAAGACCGAAGGCGAGGCACGTTTCTCCAGCCTCAGCATGCCCCCACCCTCGCAGCACGATCTTTCTGCGAAAGATCGGGATCGTGGCCCCCCCAGCGATTTTTCGCAGAAAAATCGATGCCTGACATCAGCCATGATGCGCCACCTCCATGCCATGGGTTCCGCCCATCATCAGCCCGATCTCGTCCACCGTCAGCCCCTGCACCGGCCGCGTTTTCGTCAACCGCCCGCCATTCAGCGCCGCAAAATCGTCGGCAATCTCCAACAATTCATCCAGGTCCTGGCTGATCACCACCACCGCGGCCCCGCCTGCAGCGCGGTCAAGAATCGCCTGCCGGATCGACGCCGCCGCCGCCGCATCCACGCCCCAGGTCGGCTGGTTGATCACGATGACGCTCGGCGTCTGGCTCAGCTCCCGCCCCACCACGAACTTCTGCAGGTTTCCCCCCGACAGCGCCCGCGCCGCCACATGCGTGCCCGGCGTCCGCACGTCAAACTCCTTGACGATCCGCGCCGCAAACCCCTCTGCCGCAGTCCAGTCGATGAACCCGCGTGCGGTCAGCCCCCTGCCGCACCACGCCCGACAGCAGCGCATTTCGACCAGGCTCACTGCTCCGGCGCCGCCGCATGGCCCAGCCGCTCTTCCGGCGCCGCCACCAGCCCT
>JAAUPC010000230.1 GCA_012036325.1 Paracoccaceae bacterium | reverse complement strand
GGCGATCCAGGAGGCCGCTGCAGCGGGATTCCGTGGGTCTGGACCGTTCCGGAGGCCTATCGGCGGCAGGCTGGGCTCGGGCAACCGTGCACGCTTTCGCTCTTGCTCGAGGAGGTGAACGCTGCCGACGCCTCGGTGGGTCTCACCATGGCCTCGCACAACAGCCTCGGCTCCGGACATATCTTTCAGGCCGGAAACGAAGCACAGAAGAGCAAATACCTGCCGCGTCTGGCCGCAGGCGAGATCCTCGGGGCCTGGGGCTCACCGAGCCGGGCTCGGGTTCCGACGCCGCAAGCCTGAAGACGAAAGCGGTGAAGGACGGCGAACACTACGTCTTGAACGGCGGCAAGGCGTTCATTTCCGGTGCCGGCGTGTCGGACATCTATGTCTGCATGGTGCGCACGGGCGGGGAGGGGCCGAAGGGCATCTCCTGCATCGTCATCGAAAAGGGCACGAAGGGCCTTTCCTTCGGCAAGAACGAACGCACACTGCAGGCAGCCGACGACATCGCCGCGCTGAAGGCCAAGATTCTCGACTCGGGCCTGTCCGTTTCGCAGCTTGTTTCCACGGCGTGGGCGGCGGCGTCGGCGGCAGAATTGGTTGGACCTTCGCCGGGTTCCACGGTCATGCCTTGGCCGCGCCAAAGCGGCGTTCGCGATTGGAAAAGCGCGCGACGATCCCGGCGAGTTCCTCAGCGGTGAAATCGGGCCAGAGAGTGGCGGTAAACTCATACTCGGCATAGGCCGCCTGCCAGGGCAGGAAGTTCGAGGTCCGCGTCTCACCGCTGGTGCGGATCACAAGGTCAGGGTCGGGAAGGCCGCCGGTATCCAGACGCTCGGCAAAGGCGGCTTCGGTCAGGTGGGCGGGGTCAAGAAGCCCCGCGGCGGCAGCCTCCGCCACAAGGCGGGCCGCGCGGAGGATTTCGTCGCGCCCGCCGTAGTTGACGGCCACCGTTAGGTTCAAACGGTCGCAGCCTGCCGTCTTGGCCTCAATCCCGGCCATCATGCGTTGCAGCTTCGGGTCCAGCCGCCCGCGCTCGCCGATAAAGCGCATCCGCACGCCAGCTGCGGCCAGTCGGTCCGCCTCACGTTCGATGTAGCGGGCGAAGATCGCCATCAGGCCAAGGACTTCCTCGGTCGAGCGTTTCCAGTTCTCGGTGGAGAAGGCGTAGAGGGTCAGCCACTTGATCCCCAGATCGGGCGAGGCCTTGACGATTTCGCGCACCCGTTCGGCGCCGCGGCGGTGGCCGACCAGACGCGGCCAGCCCCGGTTAGTCGCCCAGCGGCCGTTGCCATCCATGATGATGGCAAGATGGTTGACCGGACGCAGCGCGGCCTCAGTCGTCAGGTCTTTTGACACCGGATTCTTCCCCCTTCGCGCCCGGACCCTGAGGTCAGACCTGCATGATCTCGGCCTGTTTGGCCTCAAGCGCGCGGTCAACGGCAAGGATGGCCTTGTCGGTGAGGTCTTGCACCTCTTCGGACCACATCTTTTGGTCATCCTCGCCCATACCTGCGGACTTGGCCTTCTTGATCTGGTCCATCCCGTCACGCCGGACGTTGCGGATCGCGACCTTGGCGTTTTCGGCGTAACCGGCGGCGACCTTGGTCAGCTGTTTGCGGCGTTCCTCGTTCAATTCCGGGATCGGCAGGCGAATCAGCGGGCCGTCGGTGACCGGGTTGATGCCGATGCCGCTTTCGCGGATCGCCTTTTCCACCTTCTGGATCATGCCCTTGTCCCAGACGTTGATCACCACCATCCGGGGTTCGGGGACGTTTACCGTGCCAAGCTGGGTGATCGGGGTCATCTGGCCATAAGCCTCAACCTGGATCGCGTCGACGATGGAGGCGCTGGCACGTCCCGTCCGCAAGCTGGCGAATTCATGTTTAAGCGCGTTCATCGCGCCATCCATGCGGCGCTGCAGGGCGTCGGTGTCGATCTCGATATCGTCTGCCATCGTCAAGGCTCCTTCCTTGCCCGCCCTGTGCCGGCGGGGCCGTGTTTTCCGGCTCTATAGCAGAGGCGTGGGGCGGGGGTATAGGGCTAAGCGCCTGACCCCGGACCCCGACCATCCCGCTAGTCGTAGTGGCACAAAGGGGGGCGAGGCGTGCCCCGTTCGGTGCTTGTCAATCCCTCATGCCAGCCAGCTGCCATTGCGATCAAGTCGTACTCGAACCAAAGCCATGCGTTGATCCTGGGCTGATCTTTTTCCTTGTCGGAAAGGTCAAAGCCTTGGACCGTGGCGGTGTATTGCGCCATGACGGAGACCTCATAGGAAAGGTCACCACTTTGATCGCCCTCACAAAGCGTCTCGGCCCCCAAGGCGCGTATGTATCCCCCGAAGCCGGTCGTCAGCGCAACATGGCTGCGGTCGATCACCTCGATATCCGGGACTGCGGCACAAGGCCCTCTGACATTTTGAAATCCGAAAGGCGTGCGCAGTACGGAGGGCGAATAGAATCGCAAATCCCCGGAAATGATCCCTGCGCCGATAAACGCAATGTAGTCGGCAAAGCCAGCGCCTGGACTGCCTCCGTCAAGGGCATCAAAAGCAGAAAGCGGGTCAACCAAGAAGCAACCCGGATCGCCATCCGCAGCATAGGCGTCGACCGGCGAGGTCATCGCCACGATCTCTGGCGATGCAACCGTGTAGGCGCTTTCTACGTCGAGCAGGCGGATCGTGCAGACTTTCTCACCCAGGACAACGTATTCGCACTCTTGAACTGCTGTCCCGTCGTCAAGGCTCTGGGCGATGAACGCGTTGATCGTGTCGACGCGAAGTCCTGTCGCCTTGGCAACCGCCCCTCTGTCCGCACCAAAGGTGCAGCCCTGCCCGCCCATGAACTCAAGCAGTTCCGGATTGGCGCTGGCAGGAGCGGCAGTCAAAAGACAAAGGGCCAGCGCAGCCCTCACCCTTGCACCCGGGTGTAGGTGCCCTGCCCCGCCAGAATCCCCCGGAACCCGCCCGGTTCGTCAAGACTGAACACGATGATCGGAACATCGTTGTCACGCGCCAAGGCAATGGCGGTCGCGTCCATCACGCCGAGGTGCTTTTCCAGCACCTCATCATAGGTCACGTTGGTATAACGCTTTGCGTCGGCGTGTTTCTTCGGGTCCTTGTCATAGACGCCATCCACTTTGGTGCCTTTGAAGATCGCCTGACAGGCCATCTCGCTGGCGCGCAGGGTGGCGGCTGTGTCGGTGGTGAAATAGGGGTTCCCTGTCCCGGCGGCGAAGATGCAGACGCGTTTCTTCTCAAGGTGCCGCACGGCGCGGCGGCGGATGTAGGGCTCACAGACCTGATCCATCGGGATGGCGCTGATGACGCGGGTGAAGACGCCGATTTCCTCGAGCGCCGATTGCATCGCGAGGGCGTTCATCACGGTGGCGAGCATCCCCATGTAATCCGCTGTCGTCCGCTCCATCCCCTGGGCTGACCCTTGTAGCCCGCGGAAAATGTTGCCGCCGCCGATGACCATGCAGATTTCGACCCCAAGGTCGCGGACCGACTTCACCTCTTGCGCGATGCGGGCGACGGTCGGGGGATGCAGGCCGAAGCCCTGATCGCCCATCAGCGCCTCGCCCGAGATTTTCAGCATCACGCGGCTATAGGTGACCGCCGCACCGGTTTCGGTGGCTGTTTCGGACATGGCACCCCCTGCATATCGTTTTGTCGTTGGACTGGGGCGCAAAATGTCGGAAAACGACGGAAGGTTCAACCGGTCTCGTCACAGAGCCGGGATACCCCCCTTACCACCGCAGAAGGCGGGGGCCGGCCCCCGCACCCCCAGGATATTAGCGTCAGAATGAAAGTGCAGGCCATTTCACGCGAAAAACCAGTCCTGATTGCGGGGCCGACGGCCAGCGGAAAGTCGGCGCTGGCGCTGGAGATTGCGGCGCGGGACGGGCGGGTGGTGGTGAACGCCGATGCGCTGCAGGTTTATGGCAATTGGCGCATCCTGACCGCGCGGCCTTCGGTGGCAGACGAAGCAGCGCTACCCCATGCGCTTTATGGGCACGTGGGACGGGATGAACCCTATTCGGTGGGGCATTGGCTGCGCGACGTGGCCCCGCTTTTGGCGCGGCCGGTGGTGATTGTCGGCGGCACGGGATTGAACTTCAACGCGCTGACCCGGGGGCTGGCCGAAATTCCACCAACCCCGCCTGAGCTGCGCGCCGAAGCGGATGCCCGGATGCGGACCGAGGGGCGTGCGGCACTTCTGGCAGAGATCGACCCGGAAACTATGGGCAGGATCGACCCGATGAACAGCGCCCGCGTCCAGCGCGCCTGGGAGGTTCTGCGCGCCACCGGGCGGGGGCTTGCGTCGTGGCAATCAGAGACGCCCGCGCCGCTGGTGCCGCTGGGGGAAGCGGAAGCCCTTGTTCTTACGCCGGAAACCGGCTGGCTGAACGACCGGATCGACCGCCGCTTTGCCGCGATGGTCGCCGACGGCGCGGTTGAGGAAGCGCGGGCGAACTTTGACGGCTGGGACCCGCAGCGCCCGTCCTCACGCGCCATTGGCGGGCCGGAACTGATTGCGCATCTGCAAGGCACCCTGTCCCTTGACGCTGCTGTGGCGGCGGCGCGGCTGGCAAGTCGGCAATATGCAAAACGCCAGCGGACCTGGTTCAGATCGAACATGGGGGCCTGGCGGCAGCTTTCCCTGCCCTGACGCGGGGTTGCGGGGCGAAGCTCCAGTGGATTTTCGCCTATCCACAGAGTTATGCACAGGATTTCACACCATCGGTGCATAACTTTCCCAACCTTGTGCGAATTTTGCTTGGGTTGCGGGGACCGGCCTGCTTTACTTGGCCAGTTGCTGCCAAGCCCGGACCTGTCCTGCCATGACCCTTGCCATGCCTTCTTCGCCGTCACGGCTGGTTGCCATTCCGCGTTTGGCGGCGGGAGGGCGCTGGCGGGTGGAAGCCATGCGCTCAATCTCTGAGCCGTGTCTTTTGTGGTTCACCAAGGGCCAGGGGCGGATCACCATTTCGGGCGTGACGCGGGGCTATACGGCGCATAACGCGATCTACATTCCGGCGGGCGTGATGCACGGGTTCGAGGCCGGGCCGCAGGTCTTTGGCACCGCGGTGTTCTTTGGCCGCGATCCGGATCTGGCCTTGCCGAAGGTGCCCTTGCACCTGCGCATCCGGGAAGTGCATGCCCAGCAAGAGGTGAACATCCTGCTGGACGCGATCCAGCGCGAGATTGAAAGCGACACCCCGGCGCATGACCGGGCGACCAAGGCCTATGTCGGGCTTCTGGGCGTCTGGCTGGAACGGCAGGCGCGCAAGGCCGACCCGGATGCCCCCCGCCCCGATGCGACGCGGCGTCTGGTGGCACGCTATACCGCGCTGCTGGAGCGGAACTTTCGCAGTGGCATGGGCGTGGCCGATTTCGCGGCTGCGCTCGGCGTCACACCGACGCATCTGACGCGGTGCTGCAACGCGGCCTGCGGTCGCCCGGCCAGCGCCCTTTTGCAAGACCGCCGGATCTTCGAGGCGCGCAAACTTCTGACCGAGACGCGGATTCCGGTCGGCCGAATTGCCGAGCAACTGGGCTTCAACTCTCCCGCCTACTTTACCCGGGCGTTCCAGCATCTGACGGGAAAGTCGCCCTCGGCCTTCCGCCGGACAACCTGAAGGGTGGTTTGCGACAACGGATTCGCCGAGTGCGACCAGCGAGTGTCGCAAACGCGCCGTGAGACGACGAAAGCAGTCGTTGACGTGAGGGTGAAAAAGTTGCGCAATGGAGGGGGGGATGTGCCGATGCGCACAGGCACCGGAAGGTGGGCGTCCAGGCGCAGCACCATGGGGTCTGAAGCGTTGGCGTGTTCAAAGCCAAGAAACAAAAAACCGTAAACAAAACGCCTGACAGGGAGACGACGATGACCAATACCAACCGTGCTGCCGCAGTTCATCCGGCAGCCACCATGCATGCCGAGGAATTTTCGGCAGGCAAGATCAGCCGCCGCGAGTTTCTGACCCACACCACCGCCCTTGGGGTATC
>JAAUPC010000229.1 GCA_012036325.1 Paracoccaceae bacterium | reverse complement strand
TGTGCTGGCCCGGTTGTCCGAGGATCGGCAGGCCCCGGAAGCGGGCCTCGCCGACCTGCAGGCGCAGGGCGTATGACGCGCTGATCCAGGCGATCGAGCAGGGCGATCCGGCACGGGCGGCGCTTGTCATGGCAGACCTGACCCGCTGACACTTTGTGCTGACCACAGAAGAAAAACCGGTTTTCGGGGCTTGCATACTTGCAAATAGTTCTCATTTACATTCTAATCACCTTGGCTCATTCTAGTTACTCTGAAAGGAGGACCCCTCATGCCTTTGACCCGTCGTGCCCTTGCCCTCACTGCCGCTTCGATCTTGACGCTTGGACTATCCCTCACACCGCTGGCCGCCTTTGCCCAGGACCGTCTGAAGGTTGTCACCACCTTCACGGTCATTGCCGACATGGCCCGCAACGTGGCCGGAGACGGGGTTGATGTGGTGTCGGTCACCAAGCCGGGGGCCGAAATTCATGGCTACGAACCCACCCCGCAAGACATTGTCGCGGCGGCGGACGCAGACCTGATCCTGTGGAATGGCATGAACCTTGAAGTCTGGTTCGAGCAGTTCCTCACAAACCTCGGCGACGTGCCCTCGGCCACGCTTTCTGATGGGGTGGAACCGATCCCGATCGGCAGCGGCAGCTATCAAGGCAAGCCGAACCCCCATGCCTGGATGGGCCTTGGCCCTGCGCTCATCTATGTCGACAACATCGCCGCCGCGCTGTCTTCGGTCGACCCCGACAATGCCGCGACCTATGCCGCCAATGCCGAAGCTTACAAGGCGGAACTCACCGCCGCCCTCGGCCCCCTGAAGGACCGGATCGCCGCTTTGCCCGAGGAAAGCCGCTGGCTTGTGTCCTGCGAAGGCGCCTTCAGCTACCTCGCCCGCGACCTTGGCTTGCAAGAGCTTTACCTCTGGCCGATCAACGCCGAAGCCCAAGGAACCCCACGTCAGGTGCAGGCGGTGATGACGGGGTGCGCGAGCGGAACATTCCGGCCGTCTTCTGCGAAAGCACCGTTTCCTCCGACCCCGCCGAACAGGTCGCCCGCGAAACCGGCGCGGCGTTCGGAGGCATCCTCTACGTTGACAGCCTTTCGGCCGCAGACGGGCCGGTCCCGACCTATCTTGACCTTCTGCGGGTGACGACGGACACCATCGCCAAGGGTCTGACCCAGGCGGCGAATTGAGGGGGCGGAATGCGCGGAGCGGCGGTGATCGACAGTACGGCAGCGCCAATGTTCACGGCTGGGCCGGGGCAGGCGGTGAGGGCATCCTTGCCGATGGGGTGACCGTCACCTACCGCACCGGCGTGACCGCGCTGCGCGATTCAAGCTTTGCCATCCCTAAGGGCACGATCACCGCGCTTGTCGGCGTCAATGGCGCCGGCAAATCCACGCTTTTCAAGGCGATCATGGGGTTTCTGCCCCTGTCGAAGGGCCGCATCCGACTGTTGGGCCTGCCGGTCCGCGACGCTTTGCGCCAGAACCTTGTCGCTTACGTCCCCCAGGCTGAAGAGGTAGACTGGTCCTTCCCCGTTCTGGTCGAAGACGTGGTGATGATGGGCCGCTATGGCCATATGGGGTTCCTCCGCCGCCCCTCTGCCACCGACCGCGCCAAGGTCGATGAGGCTTTGGCCCGCCTTGGCCTGACCGACCTGCGCCACCGGCAGATTGGCGAGCTGTCCGGCGGACAAAAGAAACGCGTCTTCCTCGCCCGCGCCCTGGCGCAAGAAGGCAAGATCATCCTCTTGGACGAGCCCTTTACCGGCGTCGACGTGACCACCGAAGAACAGATCGTGGCGCTTCTGCGCAGCCTGCGGGACGAAGGGCATGTCATGCTGGTCTCGACCCACAACCTCGGCTCGGTCCCGGAATTCTGTGACCGCACGATCCTTGTAAAGGGCACCGTCTTGGCCCACGGGCCCACCGACACGATCTTCACCCGCGACAATCTGGAACGCGCGTTCGGGGGCAGCCTGCGCCACTTCACCCTAGGCGGCGCGGACCTGCACGACGACGAAGACACCCGAGAGGTGCGCATCATCACCGATGACGAACGCCCCTTCGTGCAATATGGCCGGAAGGGCGACAAGTGAAGGCCGTCCTCCCGTTTTCAAGTGCCCCCCACCCCCATCCCCTCACCACAAGGGGGAGGGGCGGCGCCCTGATCCGCCGACATTTCGCAACGGATGGCACAAGGCACCTCCCTCCCCCCGTTGTGGGGGAGGGATGGGGTGGGGGGGCACGGCGCCAGAAAGTATCGGGCGATGTTTGAGCCCTTCGCCTACAGCTACATGACCAATGCCATGTGGGTCTCGGCCCTGGTCGGTGGGGTGTGCGGGTTCCTGTCGGCCTACCTCATGCTGAAAGGCTGGTCCCTGATCGGCGACGCGCTGTCGCATTCCGTCGTGCCGGGCGTGGCGGGGGCCTATATCCTTGGTCTGCCTTTCGCACTTGGCGCATTTCTGTCTGGCGGCCTTGCGGCGGGGGCGATGCTGTTTCTGTCGTCCCGCAGCGGCCTCAAGACCGATACCGTCATTGGCCTGATCTTCACCGCCTTCTTTGGCCTTGGCCTCTTCCTGATCTCGATCTTTCCGACCTCGGTCAGCCTGCAGTCGATCACCATGGGCAATATCCTCGCCATCTCGCCTGGAGACACGCTGCAGCTCTTGCTGATCGGCGGAGTGTCGGCTTTGGTCCTTCTTTTCCTCTGGAAAGACCTCATGGTGACCTTCTTTGATGAGGCGCATGCCCGCGCCATTGGTCTCAGGCCTGACCTGCTGAAGGTGGTGTTCTTCACGCTTCTGTCCGCCTCGACCGTGGCAGCGATGCAGACGGTGGGGGCGTTTCTAGTGGTCGCCATGGTCGTGACCCCCGGCGCCACGGCCTATCTGCTGACCGACCGTTTCCCCCGCCTTCTGACCCTGTCTGCCGCGATCGGGGCCGGGTCGGGCTTTGTCGGGGCCTATCTCAGCTACTTTCTCGACGGGGCCACCGGCGGGGTGATCGTCCTGTTGCAGACGCTTGCCTTCGCCCTTGCCTTCCTCTTCGCGCCGAAACACGGTGTCCTTGCCAACCGTCGCCGGGGGAGAGAGGCATGATGGAGACCCTCCTCCTGCCATTCCAGTTCCCGTTCATGCAAAAGGCGTTCTGGATCGTCCTGATCGTGGCCCCGCCTTGTGCGCTTTTGTCCTGCTTTCTGGTCCTGAAGGGTTGGGCGCTGATGGGCGATGCTGTCAGCCATGCCGTCCTGCCCGGAATTGTGCTGGCCCATCTGGCCGGGCTGCCGCTTCTCCTCGGGGCCTTTGCCGCGGGGCTGGGTTCATCGCTTCTGACCGGGTTTCTTGCCGCCAACAGCCGAGTCAAGCGTGACACGTTGATGGGCGTGGTCTTTTCCGGGATGTTCGCCCTGGGGATCGTGCTCAACACCGCTTTCCCGTCGGAATTTCATCTGGAGCATATCCTCTTTGGCAATATGCTGGGCGTGGGGCAGGGGGATCTTGTCACCGCCGCCAGCATTGCCCTGCCGGTGACCGCCCTTCTGACGTTCAAATGGCGCGATCTTATGCTGCATGCCTTTGACCCGGTGCAGGCAAAGGTGTCGGGCCTTCAGGTCGAGGCGCTGCATTACGGGCTTTTGACCATCCTGTCACTGACCATCGTCGCCACGCTGTCGTCGGTCGGGCTGATCCTGGCCATCGGTCTGCTGATTGCCCCGGGGGCCATCGCCTTTCTGGTGACCCGACGGTTTGGCGCGATGCTGCTGGTGGCCACGTCTGTAACCCTTGCCGCGATGCTGGCCGGGGTCTGGGCCAGCTTCTACCTCGACTCGGCCCCCGCGCCGACGATCATCCTTGTCCTCACCGGCCTCTTCCTTGCAACCCTGCTGCGCCACCGCTGGCGCATCGCCCGCGCCTGATCGGCCTTTACGCAAGGCCCGCGCCGCCCTAACCATGGCACAGGACCAGAAGGGCCAAGCGACCTTGATGCCATGACCACAGCGCCAGCCCCCTCCGCCCTCACACTCGCCGCCGAGCGTGAGTTGGTCCGCCTCGCCGCCACGCCTCCCAATCCCCAGCGGCTGGAGCGGCAGTTGCGACATCTGGCGAAATGGCGGTCGCAGGTTTTGGCCAATACCCAGACCCACCGGATGGGGGCGACTGTGCAGGCCGGCCCCTTCGTCGGCATGTCCTACAGCGTTGAAAGCGCCGATGGTGGCCGTGCGCCCCGCCTTCTTGGGGTCTATGAGGCCAGCCTGCACCCAGTGATTGAGGCGATCATCGCCCGCGCCTATCCCCAGATCCTCGATATCGGCTGTGCCGAAGGCTATTACGCCGTGGGTCTTGCCCGCCGGATGCCGGGAAGCGTGATCCACGCCCGCGACACCAACCCGTGGCGCGCGACCGCTGCGCGCGGCTGGCAGCGGAAAACGGCGTGGCTGACCGGGTGCTGGTCGGGGCTGAGGTCAGCCATGCCGACCTTGCCATCTGCGCTGCGGCCCCCACGCTGGTCCTGTGTGACATCGAAGGGGCTGAGGACGCATTGCTTGACCCTGCAAAAGCCCCGGCGCTGCTGCAGGCCGACATTCTGGTCGAAGTGCATGAGGCAGAGGCCCCGGGCCTTCTGTCCCGCCTGACCGAGCGCTTTGCCGCGACCCACAGTATCACCCGGATCGACCGCCAGCTTCTGCCCGATCTTCTGCCCGCCTGGACGGAAGGCCTGTCCGACCTCGACCGCCTTCTCCTTCTGTGGGAATGGCGCGCTGGCCCGACGCCCTGGCTTTGGATGCGGCGGACCTGATGACCGACCTCAGCGCCAATGCCGCGATCTGGTTCACCGCCGACGGGTATGACCCGGCAAAGGGCTTGAACGGCCGCCGCGTGGCGGGAGAAAGCTTTCTGCGCGGGTTCTTTGCCCATGCGCAGGGTGATGAGTTCGTCAGCCTCGCCCACCGGACAGCGGATCATGCAGCCTTTGCCAGCCTGGCCCGCACCAATGGGGTCACCCGGCCCTTGCGCGCAGTCCGGCTCGATGCACCGGCTGAGCTTGCGCCGATGGACGTCGTCTATTACCCCGCGCCCCCGCCGCAGCAGGAATTCTTCCGCCGTGCCCCGTTCGGCGCGGCAGCCTGGGCCTATTGCGGGATCACCCATACCACCGCAACCAAGGCCGTGATGCAGGCGGTCTTCGACATGCGCGTAGCACCGCAAATGCCCTGGGACGCGCTGATCTGCACCTCGCATGCGGTGCAGCAGTCGATGACCCGGCTGATGGAACTGGCCGAAGATCATCTCGCCACCCGCTTTGCCGGGGCGGTGCTGCCAGCGCGGCCCCTGTTGCCTGTCATCCCCTTGGGCGTGCACGCCGCTGACTTCGCGCGGGATCCTGCGGCGGGCCAGGCCTTGCGCGACCGGCTTGGGATCGGACCGGCGGACATTGCCGTCTCATGCATCGCCCGGCTGACCCCGGATGAAAAGTTTGACCCCTTCCCGCTGTTCCTGGCGCTTGAGGCCGCCGCCCCGGCCCTTGCGGCAAAGGGCGGGCGGTTCCACCTTGTCCTCTGCGGCGTCTTCCGTGATCCGACTTGGGTCCCCATTTTCGCCGAAGGCGCGCGGCAGCTGATGCCCTCAGTCGGCTATCACCAGCTGGATGGCGCCGTGGCCGCCGAACGCAAGGCCACGCTGTCCGGCAGCGACATCTTCGTTTTCCCGATCGACAACCTGCAGGAAACCTTTGGCCTTGCCCCGGTTGAGGCGATGGCCGCGGGTCTGCCCGTCATCGTGTCGGACTGGGACGGGATGCGCGACACCGTCACACCCGATGTCGGCTTTCGCATCCCGACCGAAATGCGCGCGGGGGCGAGGCGACCTATATCAGCATGCGTTATCTTGGGGGGACCGACAGCTATCTTCAGTACCTGTCGCAGATGTCGGCCCTGACACGCATCGATGTCAGGGCCATGGCGCGGGCCCTGGAGACGCTGGCCACCGATCCCGCCTTGCGCGCCCGCATGGGGGC
>JAAUPC010000228.1 GCA_012036325.1 Paracoccaceae bacterium | reverse complement strand
CGCGGGTGGCGCGCAGGATGTCGGCCATCAGGGTGCCACGGCCAGGGCCCAGTTCAGCCAGGGTAAAGGGTGCGGGCGCGCCCTGGTCGATCCAGGCTTGGGCGAGGGCGAGGCCGAAAAGCTCACCAAACATCTGGCTGATTTCGGGGGCGGTGGTGAAGTCGCCTGCGCTACCGAAGGGTTCGCGCGTGGTGTAGTAGCCGTGAGTTGGGTGCAAAAGGCACTCGGCCATGTAGTCGGCAACCGTGATCGGCCCGCCTTCGCGGATGCGCTGGGTCAGGATGGCCGCGAGTGGCGTCATGCGGCCCCCGTTCAGCGCGCCCTGGCGCGGGCCAGGAACCAGACCCCCGCCGCGATCATCGGCAGGGACAGGAGCTGCCCCATGGTTAGACCATAGCCGCCGACCTGCAGCGCAAGGCCGACGGGGTTGCCATCGCTGACAAACTGCGCGTCGGGCTGGCGGAAGAATTCCACGATGAACCGCGCGAGGCCATAGCCCAGAAGGAACAGGCCCATCAGCGCGCCAGGACGTTTCAGCCACCCGCGACGGAAGCCAAGCCAGATCAGGACGACAGCCAGAAGCAGCCCTTCCAGCGCCGCCTGGTAAAGCTGGCTGGGGTGGCGGGCGCAGAGGCCCACGACACCGTCACAGGCCTGCGCCGCGTCACCCGGGAAGATCACGCCCCAGGGCAGAGTGGTCGGACGGCCCCAAAGCTCGGCGTTGATGAAGTTGGCAAGGCGGCCCAGCATTAGGCCTATGGGCACGGCCATGGCCAGAAGATCGCCCATCGACAGCATCGGGATCTTTTCGCGCCGGCAGAACCAGATACCAGCGATGGCGACCCCGGCGAACCCGCCATGAAAGGCCATGCCGCCTTCCCAGACCTGCGGGATTTTCCAAGGTTCGGCCAGATAGGTGTCGGGGTCGTAGAAGATCACATAGCCCAGCCGCCCGCCCAGGATGATGCCAAAGACGGACCAGGTCAGGAAACGCTCGGCCTGTTCGGCCGTCAGGGGGGGCGTGCCGGACCAGAGGGCGGGATTGCGAATGGCGCGGACCACGATCCACCAGGCAAAAAGGATACCCGCGATATAGGCCAGCGCATACCAGCGCAAGGCAAGGGTCAGGCCGAAGACCTCAACCTCGAACAGGGTGGGCGACAGGTCGGGAAAGGGGATCATGGCGCATATCCTTGGGGGTGCGCCGCTTGTCGCGGCGGGGGCGTGCGATGTCAACCGGCGGCGATTGGTCGCCACCGTCTGACGGGCACATGCCTTGTGTCGGGGCGCGGCAAGGCCATATATGGAACGAACCCGCGAAGGAGAGGCCCATGCAAAGCCGCAACAAGTTTCTGGACGACATGAGCCAGTTGATGACCAACGCGATGGGCGTGGCCCAGGGCGCCAAGACCGAGGCGGAGACTGCCTTCAAAGTCTGGTTGACCGCTGGATGGCCGACCGCGATTTCGTGACGCGGGAAGAGTTTGATGCGGTCCGTGCAATGGCACAGAAAGCGCGAGAAGAAAACGCCGTGCTTGAGGCGCGGATTGCCGCATTGGAAGCCGCGCCGAAGAAAAAGGGCTGAGGACGCCCTTTCGTCGCGGAACGAGGGCTTGTTTAGGCCCGCACCAGCCGGAAGGCCGCTGCGGCGCCCCAGCCGGCGATGGCAGCCATGAGGAGCGAGAGCAGCCCATAGATCAACGGGCGTTCCTGGGCGAGGTTGAAGATGAAACGCTCCAACCCTTCTTTGCGCACGCCGATCAGCCGTTCTTGCGACGCGATCACCCGCTTGTCGCGCAAGAGGAACAAGCGGACCTTGTATTCCCCTTCAGTCAGGTTGGCGGGCAGCACCACATCGGCGCGGAAAAGCGTGTCTTCGGTCAGCTCGACCCGGCCTTCCAGCAAGCGGTAGCGGTCTTCGTTGGAGCGCACGCGCAGAAGGGCGAGCAGGAATTCACCAGACCGTTCCGCCTCGGCGGTGATGCCGACGGCGCGGATCACCCGTTCAATGGTGATGCCGTGGCGCAGGTTTTCGGTGTCTGACAGGATATGGCGCAGGGGGCCGGTCGTGGCCACGGCGTAAAAGCTGGGGGCGGAATCCACCACCACGGCATCGGTGTTGACCCAGATGCCAGCAACGCGCGCCTTGCGGCGGACGGTGACCGGGGTCGAGGGGCCTTCGACGGTCACGATCACCTCAAGCGGGCCACCCTCGGGGGGCGGCGTGTCACGCTTGACCGCGCCGTAGATCAGGATTTCCGACCCGTCAAAATCAGCGGTGATCGACACGCGGTTCTGGCTAAGGCCGGACACGATGGTTTCCTGCGCCAAGGCCGGGGCGGCAAGGCAGAGCAGGGCCAGCAGTGCCCGGATCACGGCAGCACCCCGGGCGCGACCGAGTAAAGCTCATCCGGGCGGATAAGAAGGTCAACCGCGATGCGGACGGAAACCGCGAGCACCAGAAGGGACAGAAGGATGCGCAGTTGTTCCGCCTTCAGCCGCACGCCGACGCGGGTGCCGATCTGCGCGCCGACGACACCGCCAAGGATCAGGATCAGCGCCAGCAACATGTCGACCGTCTGGCTGGTCACGGCATGCATGACGGTGGTGAAAGCGGTGACGAAGATGATCTGGAACAGCGAGGTGCCGATCACGACCTTCGTGGGCATGCCCAGAAGGTAGATCATCGCGGGCACCATGATGAAGCCCCCGCCGACGCCCATGATCGCCGCAAGGAAACCCACGGCGGCACCGATCAGCAGGGGCGGGATCACGCTGATGTAAAGCCCGCTGGCGCGGAATTTCATCTTCAAGGGCAAGCCATGGACCCAGGAATGCACATGGCTGCGCCGGACTGGCGCGCCGGGTTTGCGGGTGCGCAGCAGGCTGCGCAGGCTTTCCTGCAGCATCATCGCCCCGATGAGGCCAAGGAACACCACATAGGAAAGCTGGACAAAAAGGTCGACCTGCCCGGCCGCTGTCATCAGCCGGAACACCCAGACGCCGATGGCTGATCCGACCACGCCCCCCACCAGAAGGACGCCGCCCATGTGGAAATCCACGCCTTTCCGTTTCAACTGTGCCAGGACGCCGGAGATGGAGGAGGCCACCACCTGATTGGCCCCGGTGGCCACGGCCACGGCTGGCGGGACGCCGATGAAGAACAGGAGGGGCGTGATCAGAAAGCCGCCGCCGACCCCGAACATGCCCGACAGGAACCCCACGATCCCGCCCAATCCCAGAATGAGGAAGGCATTGACCGAAACCTCGGCGATGGGGAGGTAAAGCTGCATCAGGTGGCCCAATCCGGGGCGAAAGCGGTGGGATCATCAAAGGCTTGCGCGCCTTTGCGGGTGAAGTCAAACCCGTAGTCGCCTCATCGGAGCGCGGTCAGGAATTCCCTGAGAATGCGTTCCAGTTTTGCCGCACCCAAGGGGGCCATGGCTTTGGTGTGCTCGTGGCTGATCTTCTCATCCGACATGCCGGCGGCCATGTTGGTGATGGTGGAAATCGCCGCGACCTTGAGGCCAAGGAAACGGGCCAGGATCACCTCGGGCACGGTGGACATGCCGACCGCATCGCCGCCGAGGAGTTTCAGCATCCGGATTTCCGCGGGAGTTTCAAAGCTGGGGCCGGAGTACCAGCAGTAGACGCCCTCGGGCAGGGGGATATTCAGGCGCGCGGCGGCGGCTTTGAGGGCGGTCCGCATGCCAGGGTCATGCGCGTCGGTCATGGGCTGAAAGCGCGCATCGGTCTTTTCGCCAATCAAGGGGTTCAGGCCGGAGTAGTTGATGTGGTCATTGAGGAGCATCAGGTCGCCCGGCGCAATGTCGGGGCGAAGGGAGCCTGCGGCGTTGGTCAGGATCAAGGTTTCCGCGCCAAGCGCTTTCAGGACTTGCAGCGGCAGCAGCATCGCCCGGGGATTGCCGTTTTCATAGTAATGCTCTCGCGCGCCGAAGACGGCGACCCGCACGCCTTCGAGGGTGCCGATGTGCAGGTTCGGGTTGTGGCCCGAGACGCCGACATGCGGAAAGCCGGGCAGATCGGTATAGGGGATCGCCACGCCGTCAATCTGCTGCGCGATATGGCCAAGGCCGGAGCCGAGGATCATGCCAAGGCGGACAGGCGCATCCCCGGCGCGGGTGCGGATCTGGGCGGCAAGGGAGGCTGGATCGGTCATGCGCGGCGCTCTTGGCTGGCCGAGGAGCGGGGGTTTCACACCCCGCACCCCCGTGGGATACTTGTGCAGAAAGAAAGCACAATTTTAGTCGAATTGTCAGCGTTCCTTGACGTAGGGCTCACCGCCGGCGCGGGGCGGGATGGCCTTGCCGATGAAGCCGGCAAGGACGACGACGGTCAGGATATAGGGAAGCGCATCGAGGAAGGGGACAGGGACCTTGACCTGCACCACCGCCTGGACAACATCGGGCCGGAGGGCGAGGGCCTGGAAGAAGCCGAAAAGTAGGCAGGCCCAGAGGGCGGCGACGGGCCGCCATTTCGCGAAGATCAGGGCAGCAAGCGCGATGTAGCCGCGGCCTGCCGTCATCTCTCGCCCGAAGCCAGCTTGCAGGGCAGTTGCCATATAGGCCCCGGCAAGCCCGCAAAGGACGCCGGTGATTGCGACAGCGGCGAAGCGGAGGCCGACGACGGAGACGCCTGCGGTATCAACCGCCGCCGGGTTTTCTCCGACCGCGCGCAGGCGCAGGCCAAAGCGGGTGCGGTTCAGGACCCACCACGACAGCGGGACAAGGGCGAGGGCGGCATAGACAAGGAGGGAGTGGCCCGAGATCACCTCATAATACAAGGGGCCGATGACGGGCATGTCCTTCAACGCCTCGGCGAAGGGGAGGGTCAGTTCGTCGAAGCGCGACCCTGCCTCGACCGAGAGGGGGGGTGTGCGGCCACCCTGCTGAAAGAGGGCCGTCGCGACAAGGACGGTCAGCCCCGAGGCCAGAAAGTTCAGCGCCACGCCCGAGATGAGCTGGTTCCCACGGAAGGTGATCGAGGCGATGCCGTGGATGGCGGCGAAGAGGAGCGAAGCGCCGATCCCGGCAAGAAGGCCGATCCAGACCGAGCCGGTCAGGAACGCGACCGAAGCCGAGCCCATGGCAGCGGCGAGCATCTTGCCCTCAAGCCCGATGTCGAAGATGCCGGAGCGTTCAGAGAAAAGACCGGCAAGGCAGGCGAGGAGGAGCGGTGTGGCCAGCCGCAGGGTGGTGTCAAGAAGTTGCAGCAGCGTTGCGTAATCCATCACGCGGCCCCCAGTTGACGGCTGCGGAAAAGGCCGAAGATCCGCGTCAGAAGCATCCTGACCATCATGTCCAAGGCCCCGGTGAAGAGGATCACCAGACCCTGCACGACGATCCGCATCTCGATCGGGATCGAGGTCCAGAGCCCAAGCTCGGCCCCGCCCTGGTAGAGGAAGCCGAAAAGGACCGCCGCCAGCACGACGCCAATCGGGTGGTTGCGCCCCATCAGGGCCACTGCGATGCCGATGAAACCCGCGCCTTCGGAGGAGTTCTGGAGAAGACGCTCCGCCTCACCCATCACGTTGTTCACGCTCATCATGCCAGCCAGGCCGCCGGACATCAGCATGGCGACCATGATGATGAAGACCGGGTTGATCCCGGCATAGCGGGCGGCGGGTTCCGATTTGCCGAAGGCGCGGATCTGGTAGCCAAGCCGGGTGCGCCACAGGACTGCCCAGACGACCACCGCCATCACAAGGGCGATGAGGAGGGTGACGTTGGCGGGGACGGGCTTGGTGAAGATGAGGTTCAGAAGCGGAATCTCGTTCAGCGCGGGCAGGTTCGCACCTTCTGGGAAACGGGCAGAGGCCGGGTCCATCTGGCCGGCCGGGCGCAGGACGTCGACCAGAAGGTAGACCAGAAGTGCTGCGGCGATGTAGTTGAACATGATCGTGGTGATCACGATGTGACTGCCGCGCTTGGCCTGCAGATAGGCAGGGACAGCCGCCCAGGCCGCGCCGAAGACGGCAGCGCCAACGGTCGCGGCGGTCAGCGCCAGCGTC
>JAAUPC010000227.1 GCA_012036325.1 Paracoccaceae bacterium | reverse complement strand
TCGCATTGAAAGGTACGCAATATCCCATATGCACATGCCCGAGATTATCGCGATGTGCGAACGACTCATCGCACAGGGCTTCGCCTACGCCGCTGCGGGAAATGTGTGGTTTGATGTGTCGAAGGATGCCGACTACGGCAAGCTGTCGAACCGCAAGGTCGAGCAGCAGGAGGCCGGCCTGGCTGCTCACGACGAGCCAGACGCCCATCAAGCCCCAGCCGACGAACTTGTGCGGCGCGATCGCTTGCAGAAACACGGCCAGGATCGCGATGTGGAGGAAATTGATGAACGTCGGGATCACGTACCAGACGAAGTACTTGTCGAGCTCGAAGTTCGTGTAGCCCTTGTACGCCTGCACGCCGATGCCTACGCCGACCGCAATCAGAAGCGTGACAGAGCAACACAAAGGCGATCGCGCGAGGATCTTCGGCGCGACGAGACCCAATCGGGGACAGGCGCGGCGCCGAACAGTTCGTGCGACTTGCGTTCGCGTTCGCGCCAGACGAGTTCGCCTGCGTAATAGGCCGCGATCATGAACGGCGCGCCGGACGGCGGCAGCCCGCCCTGGCCGCTTGGCAACCCCTTCATGCGCGAGCTGGCAATTTCGGCCAGCGTGACCAACCCTTCGGCCATGGGGCCCCTTTTGCGCTATTTCCTGTACCGAAAAGAGGCCGCAACGCCCGAGGTGATCGATATGCTCCTTCAGCCCACGCGGCGCCCCGGCACAACGGCGGCAATTGCCGACTGGCTGCCCAGCCTTCTGGTGCCGCCGGTTGGGGCCATGTCCAGCAAGCCTGAGGGGTGGCAGGCGCTGACCCTCCCCCTGGTTTTCATCTGGGGGGGATCGCGACACCGCCACGCCCATCGCGCAAGGTGAGGCGCTTGCCGACCTGACCGGCGCCCCGCTGTTCCGTCTGGAAGACGTCGGCCACATCCCGCAGATCGAAGACCCGGAGCGATTTGACGCCACCCTTCTGGCCGCGCTGGCAGACCTGATGCCCGGTGCCATCCCGACAGAAGCTGCGACCCCAGAACCTGCCGCCCCAAACCCCTGAGGCCCCGATGCCGTTTACCCTTGCCACCTGGAACATCAACTCGGTCCGCCTGCGCGAAGGGCTGGTCGCGCGGCTGATGGCCGAGGAGGCCCCCGATATCCTCTGCCTGCAGGAATGCAAAAGCCCGGTCGAGATGATCCCCTTGGCGCAGTTTCAGGCACTGGGGTATCGCTATATCGTGGCGCGGGGGCAAAAGGGCTATAACGGCGTCGCGATCCTGTCAAAGCTGCCGATCACCGATGCCGGGGGGCTGGACTTCGCCAGTCTGGGCCACGCGCGGCATGTGGCGGCGCGGCTGGAAAACGGGGTGGTGATCCACAACTGCTATGTTCCCGCCGGGGGTGACATTCCGGACCGCGAGCAGAACCTGAAGTTCGGCCAAAAGCTGGATTACCTGACCGAAATGCGCGACCTTTTTCGCGCCGACCGTCCCACCCGCGCCATTCTGGTGGGCGACCTGAATATCGCCCCGCGCGAAGATGACGTCTGGGACCACAAGGCCCTTCTGAAGATCGTCAGTCACACGCCCATCGAAGTGGAGCACTTCAACGCAGTAATGGACGCCGGGGGCTGGCAAGACGTCACCCGCAACGACATTCGCGAGGGTCGGCTTTACAGCTGGTGGAGCTACCGCAGCCCCGACTGGGACGCCGCCGACAAGGGCCGCCGGCTGGACCATATCTGGGCCACCCCCGACATCCTGAACGCCAGCCACCAAAGCCGCATCCTCCGCCCCGTCCGCGGGTGGGAGGGGCCATCAGACCACGTTCCGGTGTTCGCGACGTTTGATCTTTAGGTCCGAATCTTTTCGAAAAGATTTGCATATTCCTTCGAAGGAATTTTTCAGTTCCCCGCCACCAGCGCCGCCATGATCGCCTTGGCGCTGGGGCTGTCCCATTCGGTATCACCGATCAGGCGGGCAACCTCTTCACCTTCGGGGTTCAGGATCACCGTCACCGGCAAGCCTATCACCGCCATACCCCGCGCAAGGTCCGACGTCGGTCGCGCAGGATCGGCAGCGACTGGACCCCCGCCTCAGTAAAGAACTTCTCGATCCCGGTCACTGAATTGCGGCCCGTGGCGACGGGGACAACGGCGATCTCGGGCATTGCGGCTTGCAGGCGGTCCAATGACGGCATCTCATGCCGGCATGGCGCGCACCAGGTGGCCCAGAAATTCAAGACCACCCATTTCCCCTTGTAGTCAGCCAGGGAATGTTCCGCATCGGTAGCATCCAGCAGCACCGCATCAGGCAGGGCAACGGGCGTGTCATGCAGCGCAAGCTTCTTCATGTCGCCATCGCGCAGGGCGGCTACATCGGCTGCTGCGCCATTTGCGCCAAGGATCAAGGCCGTGTAGAGGACGACCATAAATTTCCGCACGCTGCACCCCCTGAAGGTCCTGCCCATGTCAGCCACCCCCAAGACCCCAGCCGCCAACCAGATGTGGGGCGGGCGTTTCGCCACCGGGCCGGACGCGATCATGCAGGCGATCAACGCCTCTATCGGGTTCGACCAGCGGCTTTACGCGCAGGATATTGCGGGCAGCCGTGCCCATGCCGCCATGCTGGCCGCACAAGGTATCCTGAGCAATAAGGATGCCGAAGCGATCGGGGAAGGCCTCCTCACGGTCTTGTCAGAGATTGAAACAGGGAAGTTTCCCTTCCGGGTCGAGCTTGAGGATATCCACCTCAACATCGAATCCCGGCTGACCGAGATTGTGGGCGAGGCTGGCAAGCGCCTGCACACGGCCCGCAGCCGGAATGACCAGGTGGCGGTGGATTTCCGGCTTTGGGTGCGCGACCAGTGCGATGCGGCGATCAGCAGTCTGACCGCGCTGATGCAGGCCTTCGTGGCCCAGGCCGAGGCTGGGGCGGATTGGGTCATGCCGGGCTTTACGCACCTGCAGACCGCGCAGCCGGTGACCTGGGGGCACCACATGCTCGCCTATGTCGAGATGTTCGCGCGGGATCGGTCGCGGTTTGAAGACGCGCGGCGGCGGATGAACGAATGCCCCCTGGGGGCGGCGGCTTTGGCGGGGACCAGCTTTCCGATTGACCGGCACATGACGGCCAGCGCCCTGGGCTTTGACCGGCCGACGGCGAACAGTCTGGACAGCGTCAGCGACCGTGACTTCGCGTTGGAATTTCTGGCGGCGAGCAGCATTACCGCCATGCACCTTTCCCGCTTTGCGGAAGAGTTGGTGATCTGGTCCTCCGCCCAGTTCCGCTTTGTGCGCCTTTCGGATCGCTGGACGACCGGCTCCAGCATCATGCCGCAGAAGAAAAACCCCGATGCGGCGGAACTGCTGCGGGCGAAGCTTGGGCGGATTCTGGGGGCGACGGTGGCCTTGTTCACCGTCATGAAGGGTCTGGCCCTGACCTATTCCAAGGACATGCAGGAAGACAAGGAACAGGTCTTCGACGCCGCTGACACGCTGATGCTGGGCCTCGCTGCGATGACCGGCATGGTCGGTGACATGACCGCCAACCGTGAGACATTGAAGACTGCCGCCGCGAGTGGCTTTTCGACGGCGACAGACCTTGCTGACTGGCTGGTGCGCGAACTGGGCCTGCCTTTCCGTGAGGCGCATCATGTGACGGGTACGCTGGTAGCCATGGCCGAAAGCGCGGGCGTCGATCTGCCGGACCTGACGCTTGCGCAGATGCAGGCCGTGCATCCCGGCATCCGGGCGGATGTGTTTGCGGTTCTTGGCGTCGAAAATTCCGTCCGCAGCCGGATGTCCTATGGCGGCACGGCGCCAACCCGCGTGCGCGAACAGGTCGCGCGCTGGAAGGCTGCGCTGGGCTGAAGCGCCGGTTTCCCGCACCTTGTCGGGCCAGGCGCGGGGTGGCACAGTCGTCTGAACTCCCCGATGCCTGAGGTTGCCATGCACCGCCTGACCCTGCTTGCCACTCTTCTGCTCTCCCTCGCCGCCTGCGGTGCCGATGGCGACCCGCAACCGCCGTCAAAGTCCGGCGTCACCGTTTCAGGTGATGCGCAGATCGGTGTGGTGGTGAAATGACGCCGCTGCGGCTGGCGTTCCTGGCCCTTGCGGTCTGGGGGGCGGTGCATCCGATGTATTGGTTTCTCAAATACATGCGTGAAACCGGCACCGGCCTTGGGGGTCTGATTGACGCCTGGTACGTCAACGCCTCCACCACCGGCCTGACTTGGGACCTGACCATCGCCGCCATCGCGCTGACCGTCTGGATCCTGGCCGAAGCGATCAGCCGCCGCGCTTGGTGGCACCTCGTGGCGATCCCGGCGACCTTCTGCATCGGGGTCAGCTGCGGCCTGCCGCTCTATCTGTTCCTGCGCTCTGGCCGGGGGCAACGTAGCGGAGTTTTGGAAAACTCCGCATCGGAGCCTTTGAAGGCTCCGGTCCGATTTCTTTGAAGAAATCGGCACTTTGCACCGCAGCCACGCCCGGATATGACGACGCGGGCGAACCCGGGGGCGATGGATGGACCACTTTCTGTACCGCAATGGCGTGCTGCATGCCGAAGACGTGGCGATCCCCGATATCGCCGCGGCGGTTGGAACGCCGTTCTACGTCTATTCCACTGCCACCCTGACCCGGCACTACCACCTGTTTACCGAGGCTTTGTCGCCGCTTCCCCACCTTGTGTGTTTTGCGATCAAGTCCCTGTCAAACGTGGCCGTTCTGAAGACCCTTGGCAATCTGGGTGCGGGGATGGACGTCGTTTCAGGCGGGGAATACTTGCGCGCCAAGGCGGCGGGCGTGCCGGGGGACCGGATCGTGTTCTCCGGCGTCGGCAAGACGCGTGAGGAGATGCGCCTGGCCCTGACCGGCGGCATCCGGCAGTTCAACGTGGAATCCGAACCCGAGATGCGGGCACTGTCGGAGGTCGCAACGTCATTGGGTGTGACCGCGCCGATCACCGTGCGGGTAAACCCCGACGTGGACGCCAAGACCCATGAAAAGATCGCGACGGGGAAAAAGGAAAACAAGTTCGGCATTCCCATTGCCCGCGCGTCTAAGGTTTATGCCGAAGCAGCAACCCTGCCGGGCCTTCAGGTCATCGGGATCGATGTCCATATCGGCAGCCAACTGACCGAGCTTGCGCCCTTTGAAGAAGCCTACCTGAAAGTCGCCGACCTGACCCGTCAGTTGCGGAGCGAAGGGCATACGATCACCCGCCTCGACCTTGGCGGCGGGCTGGGCATTCCCTATGCCCGCTCAAACGAAGCCCCACCCCTGCCCACCGATTACGGTGCCCTGATCAAGCGCACCGTGGGCGATCTGGGCTGCGAGATCGAGATTGAACCCGGCCGCCTGATTTCCGGTAACGCGGGCATCCTTGTGTCGAAGGTCATCTATGTGAAAAATGGCGAGGGGCGGGATTTCCTGATCCTCGACGCCGCGATGAACGATCTGGTCCGCCCCTCGATGTATGGCGCGCATCATGACATCGTCCCGGTGGTTGAGGCCCCGGTGGCCAGCCCCACACAGGAATTCGACGTGGTCGGCCCGGTTTGCGAAACCGGCGACACTTTCGCCAAGGGCCGCGATCTGCCGATGGTGGCCGAGGGCGATCTGGTCGCCTTCCGGTCTGCGGGGGCCTATGGCGCGGTGATGGCATCGGAATACAACACCCGGCCGCTGGTGCCTGAGGTGCTGGTCCATGGGGATCACTTCGCTGTCATTAGGGAAAGACCGACCTTTGACGAAATCCTGAACCGCGATACCATTCCACCGTGGCTTTGACATCCCGTCTGGCCCTGAGGCAGGCCTGATGACCGGACAAAAGCCCCAACCGCCCCTGAAATCTCTGGTCTGGCCTGTGCGCCTGACGCTTACGGGGCTGTGGGCAGAACGGTTGGCGCGGGCGTTCTGGCCCCTCTGGTCGCTGGCGCTTCTGGTGCTTGCGGCGCTGGCCTTCGGGTTGCATGACATGGGGCCGCTGCATTGGGCGCAGGTCGGCGGTGCGGTGGCAGCGGTTCTGGCCCTTGG
>JAAUPC010000226.1 GCA_012036325.1 Paracoccaceae bacterium | reverse complement strand
GGCGGCGCGAGTGCTGGTGGTCGGGGCGGGCGGGCTGGGGTCACCGGGTGCTCCTTTACCTCGCGGGGAGCGGGGTTGGGACCATCGGGGTGATCGATGCGGATGTGGTTGAAGGGTCGAACCTGCAGCGGCAGGTGATCCATGCCGATGCGCGGATCGGGATGCCCAAGGTCTTTCGGCCGAAATGGCGATGCGGGCGCTGAACCCGTTCATCGAGGTGCGGCCCTATAACCGCAAGCTGGATGAGGGCAACGCGGCGGCGCTGGTGGCGGAGTATGATCTGGTGCTGGATGGGACAGATGATTTCGACACGCGGTTTCTGGTCAACCGTGCCTGCGTGGCGGCGGGGGTGCCGTTGATTTCCGGGGCGATCACCCAGTGGGAGGGGCAGGTGAGCCTGTTTGACCCCGCCCACGGCGCTCCCTGCTATGCCTGCGTCTTCCCGGTCAAGCCCGCGCGGGGGCTGGTGCCGACCTGCGCCGAGGCGGGTGTTGCCGCGCCTTTGCCGGGGATCATCGGCGGGATCATGGCGATGGAGGCGGTCAAGCATCTGACCGGCGCGGGCGAGACTTTGGCCGGGCGGCTGATGATCCACGATGCGCTTTATGCCGAGACGCGGGTGATCGGGGTCAAGCGGCGGGCGGATTGTGCGGTCTGTGGTGAGGGACTGTCCCGGGCGGGGGCCGCGGGGCCGACCGCTTGAGATCAAGGGGTTGGCATGGACGCTAAGGGATTGTTGGGGCCGCGCCCGTGACCGCGCCGCAGGCGAAGGGGCGTCGCAGGGGGGTGATCCTTCATGGGGCGGCAGTTCTGGGCCTGACGGTGCTGACGCAGTTGGGCGGGTTTGCCTGGCTGGCGGCGCTTGCGTTTCGGCGGGGGCGGCTGGCGACGCTGGCGATCTTTCTTCTGGCTTACACCGCCCTGTGGGGTGGGGCGCAGGTGGCCGCGCCGGTTTTCGGGCGGGTGCCGTTGCCCTGTACGGGCGAAGTTCTGCGGGCGCAGTCGCGGCTTTACTGCGTCTTGCTGCGGAACTTTGTGACGCCAGAAATGGCAGAGGTTGCGAGCGATGCGGCCCTGGCGGTTGCCATCCGGTTTCCCGGCACGGTCACGCTGACGCTGGATGGCGGTTTCCCGTTTCTGGACGGGATGCCGCTGGTCCCGCATCTCAGCCATGACGACGGCGAAAAGCTGGATTTCGCCTTTTATTATGCCGACACGTTTTATGGTGATGGAGCCTATTTGCCGGGGCTGACGGATTCGGCCATCGGGTATTTCTCATTCCTCCGCATAGGCGAGGAGACCTGCCCGCCGGTCTGGCCGACCTTGCGGTGGGAGATGCGCTGGATGGAACCCTTGCACCTGTTCATCGGGTTGGAGCCAGAACGGACGCGGGCGCTGATCGAGGCTTTGGCAAAGGACCCGAGGGTCTCCAGGATTTTTGTCGAGCCACCGGTCGCCACAGCGCTTGGCGTGGCGGGCGAAAAGATCCGGTTTCAGGGCTGCCGCGCGGCGCGGCATGATGACCATATTCACGTCCAGCTGTGACGGGGTCAGACGGCTGCGTCGATCCGGGCGGCGACGAGGCGTTGCAGGTCCCATAGGCCACGGTCATGGATGCCGCGCGCCTGCAGGTGGGTGACGGTGTTCAGAAGGTATTCGGCCCCGCTGCCCCAATGGCCGCAGGCGCGGGCCAGCATCGCGGCCTGTTCGGCCAAGGGCAGCCGGGCATAGGCGGGTGAGGCGCGGTTCATCACGAAGGCCAGCGCAGTGGCGGGGCCCGTAGTGGTGCGCACGGTGATCCACTGCGGCATGGAGTTGATCGGCTTGACCGTGAACTCACGCCGGAAAAGCCGGTCAAGCGTGGCGGGCAGGTCGCCCTCGGGCAGGTCATAGAGGATGCCCTTGCAGCTGCCACCCCGGTCCAGCGCCATCATCAGGCCGGGGCAATCAGGTGTGGCGCGGAAGCGGATCATCTTCAGGCAAAAGCTGCGGTGCCAGCCATGCGCGGTGGCGGGGGTTTCGGCGGTATGGGCAAGCTCTGGCTTCCAGATCAGCGAGCCGTAGGCGAAAAGGCGCAAGGGGCCGGTTGGGGCCCGGCCTGCGATGCGGGTGACCCAGGCGGCGTAATCGGCGTCGGTCTGCATCTCCATTCCCGGGGGCGGGCCGGTATCGGGAACCTCGCGGTGGATGCGGGCAATATGGGCCGGGGTGAGGGTCAAGCTGCGGGTCATGCGCTGATCCTGTTCAATGGCGATGGGGCAAAAAGGGGCGGTGGTTCAAGAAAGGCTGGGGTTCAAGAAGGGCGGCGGTTCAAAAGGCGGAACGTCAGGTCAGCACGGCTGGCCTTGGGCCGGGCGGGGACTGACCGTTCAGAACGGAAGTTGGGCAATCTTTGGTGCCCAAGTCCAGCATTTATTCGGCAGGTCGGACCATAGCCGGGAACTTTTAACCGGCTGTCCACGTTTCTTCGGTAACCAAACCAAGACCGGAGACGCCAAATGGTCCCGAACCTGACAAAGACCGCTGCCCTTGCGCTGCTGATTGCTGCCCCGCTTGCCTTGACGGTCGCTGCGGCACCCTTTCCGCTGGTCATCGGGACTGAACGCCTGGACATCAGCCAGGACCTTGCGCTGACAGAAACCCATTGCGATGCGCGGGGGACGGTGCAAGCCACCCTGGGCCGCGACTTTGCCGAAACCCCGCGCCTTGCGGCACTGACAGGCACCGGCCTGACGATGGAGCTTTGGACCTCTGACCACAGCGGAAGCTGGACCGTGGTGCATCATGGTTCGGACGGGATCAGTTGCATCGTGTCGACCGGGATGGGTTGGGCTGAAGGTAATGACCCCGCTGTGGTGCTGGATACGGCGCTGAGCGAAGCGGTCTACACCTCTTGAACCGGTCAAGGATTGGTCAGGCCGGTCGGATCAGGCGATGTGGGGCGGCCAAACCGGCCCAACCCGGCCAGAGCGTCTTGCATCGGCCTTAGGGAATGGCATAGTCGGGGCTTCAAATTCCAACCGGAGCCTGACCGATGAAAGCCACCGCTGCCGCCCTTTTGGGACTTAGCCTTTTGACCCTGCCCGCCGTTGCGCAGGACCTGCCTGATCTGGCGGGACGCGAGGTTGTGGTGGTTACGGAAAACGCCTATCCGCCGCTGCAGTTCCTTGATGCCTCGGGTGCGGCGGTGGGCTGGGAATATGACGCGATGGCGGAGATCGCCAAGCGGCTGAACATCACGGTGAGTTATGAGAACATCAGCTGGGATGCGATGATCCCGGCGGTCAGCGAGGGCCAGTTTGATCTGGGGATGACCGGGATCACGATCCGCGATGACCGGAAAGAACAGGTGGATTTCTCGGACAGCTACATGACCAGCGAAATGGTGATGATGGTGCGCGGGGATGAGACGCGGTTCACCGATGCGGCTTCTTTTGCCGCGAATGCTGATCTTTTGATGGCCGCCCAGCCCGGCACGACCCCGTTCTACGTGGGCGTTTATGAGGTGCTGGATGGCAATGAAGCGAACCCGCGGATCAAGCTCTTTGAGACCTTCGGCGCGACGGTCGAGGCGCTGAAAGCGGGCGATGTCGATCTGGTGCTGACCGATGGCACGGCGGGGGCGGGCTATGTCGACGCCAGCGCCGGTGGCCTCAAGATCGTGGGCGACAAGCTGGGGACCGAGGATTTCGGGTTCATCTTCCCGAAGGGGTCTGACCTTGTGGCGCCGATGAACGCGGCGATTGCGGCGATGCGCGCGGATGGCACGATCGATGCGCTGAACAAGAAGTGGTTCCTTGATTACAAGATCGGCGGCTAAGGTCGCCATGGCCCGGGTCTGACGGCCCGGGCTTTCGCCGATGACCCCCAACCCTGAGCCTGACAAGGACTTTCCCTGGTGGCTGGTGATCGTGACGGTCACCGGCCTTTGGCTGTTCTATGAGGTCTGGGCGAGCGAGATCTACTCTGCCGCGCTGGCGACCCTGGCGAAGGGCATCTGGATCACCGTGCTGGTGACGCTGGTGGCCTATTTCGGGGCCTGTGTGATCGGGCTGGGCCTCGCCCTGGCGGGGCTGTCGCGGTTCGTGGTCCTGCGGCAGGCGGCGCGGCTTTACATCGAGGTGATGCGGGGGGTGCCGATCATTGTGCTCCTTCTGTACGTTGCGTTCGTGGTGGCGCCGGGGTTGGTGGCGGCGTGGAACTGGGCAGCGGTGCCGCTGGGGTTCGAGGAACTGCGCGGGCGGGATTTTCCCCTGCTGTGGCGCGCGGTGATCGCGCTGATGTTGGCCTATTCGGCCTTCCTGGCCGAGATTTTCCGGGCGGGCTTGCAGGCTGTGGACAAGGGCCAGATCGAGGCGGCGAAGGCGCTGGGCCTGAACGGCTGGCAACGGTTCCGCCACATTGTCTTTCCGCAGGCGTTCCGGATGGTGCTGCCGCCCTTGGGCAATGATTTCGTGGCGATGGTGAAGGATTCGTCTTTGGTGTCTGTGCTGGGGGTCAGCGACATCACCCAATTGGCCAAGGTCACGGCGGCTGGGAATTTCCGCTATTTCGAGACCTATAACGTGGCGGCGCTGTTGTATTTGACGATGACGATTGGCCTGAGCCTGCTGTTGCGGCGGCTGGAGGCACGGTTGCGCGGGCGGGACGGGCGGTAAGGTAAAGGAGCGCGTTCCGCGCAGGCCTTTTGTCTCGCCTCTGCGCGCAGGCGCGCAACCGGCTTGCGCAGATGGGGGCATTCTGCCCCCAAACCCCCTGAGAGTATTTGTCAAAAGAGCAAGCCCATGCGTGGACCTTTGGGGTGGACCTTGCGGGTGGGCGGTCTTAGGTTTTCGGGCAAAGGAGATTTGCCATGAATGTTCTCTTGCAGCCCTGGGACACGCCTTTCGGATTGCCGCCTTTCGCGCAGGTGCGGGATGAGGATTTCGGGCCGGCCTTTGACGAAGCCCTGGCGCGGGCGCGGGCGAATATCGCGGCAATCGCCGAGGGGCCGGGGGCGGGCTTCGCCGAGGTGATCGAGGCGCTGGAGCTGGCGGAAGGGGACCTCGACCGGGTGGCGGGGCTCTTTTACAACCTTGCCGGAGCCGACAGCACTGAAGCGCGGGAGGCCC
Source organism: Paracoccaceae bacterium (assembly GCA_012036325.1). GTDB lineage: Bacteria > Pseudomonadota > Alphaproteobacteria > Rhodobacterales > Rhodobacteraceae > Tabrizicola. Next base: position 953 of record JAAUPC010000226.1, on the reverse strand, counting down.
TGATGCGGGACCTTGCGCCGAAGATGAGCGCGTTTTCGTCCGAGGTGACGAACAATGCCGCCCTTTGGGGGAAGATCAAGGCGTTGTGGGAGGGCCGGGAGGGCCTTGGCCTGACGGCGGAGCAGCTGCGGGTCTTGACGCTGTACCGGCAGATGTTCGTCCGGTCCGGGGCGGAACTTTCCGGGGAAGCGGCGGAGCGGTTGACGGCGGTGAAGTCGCGGCTGGCAGTGCTGGGGACAAGTTTCGGGCAGAACCTTCTGGCGGATGAGCGGGCCTGGTTCATGGAACTGGGCGAGGGCGATCTGGCGGCCCTTCCGGGCTTTGTGCAGGACGCGGCACGGGCGGCGGGCGCCGAGCGGTCCTTTGGTGCGGTGGTGACGCTGAACCGCAGCCTGATCGTGCCGTTCCTGCAGTTTTCGCCGAACCGCGCCTTGCGGCAGCGGGCCTATGAGGCCTGGGTTGCGCGCGGGGCGAATGGGGGCGAGACGGACAACCGGGGCGTTGCGGCGGAGATCCTGGCCTTGCGGGCCGAGCGGGCGGCCTTGCTGGGCTATGCGGATTTCGCACATTTCAAGCTGGAACCGGAAATGGCCAAGACGCCCGGCGCGGTGCGGGAGCTTTTGATGCGGGTCTGGGAGCCGGCAAAGGCCAAGGCCTTGGGCGATGCGGCGGTGCTGGAGGCGATGCTGGTGGCAGACGGGTTCGCCGCCCCGCTGGAGGCCTGGGACTGGCGCTATTACAGCGAAAAGCGGCGCAAGGCGGAGCATGATCTGGATGAGGCGGCGTTGAAGCCGTACCTTTCCCTGGATGCCATGCTGGGGGCGCAGTTCGATTGCGCGAACCGGCTTTTCGGTCTGGAGTTCCGTGAGGTTGAGGGGCCGTTCTATCACCGGATGTGCGGGGGTGGGAGGTCACGCGGGGCGGGCACCATGTGGCGGTCTTCCTGGGGGATT
>JAAUPC010000225.1 GCA_012036325.1 Paracoccaceae bacterium | reverse complement strand
CCGAAGTCAGGGGTCAGCGCCAAAGGGGTCAGCGGCCAGATTCGGGGGGGTGACCCGCGATCACACATCTTCAAGACCCTGTCAGCACCTCCCCGGGGCGGTTGACCCCACCCCCCGGCTGACCGACACCCACCCTATGCCCGAAGCAGAAAAGGATCCGCCAATGACCTATCTTTCCCGCCGTGCCACGCTGTCGCTTGGCCTTGCAGGGGCTGGCGCGCTGTTTCTGCCCGCAAGCGCAGGGGCACAAGCCAGCGGCGATAGCGTGCGCAACAACACCTCCAGCTTCCGCATGCAGGACTGGCGCGATCACTTTGACAGTTTGGGCAACGGTGCCATCGTGGCCGATACCATCTCACGCGCGTTGCATTTCTGGGACGCGACGGATGGCAGCCACCGGATCTTCCCAACCTCGGTCCCGATTTCGGATGAGCTGACCAAACGCGGCTACACCGAGATCGCGCGCAAGAAGGTTGGCCCATCCTGGACCCCCACCCCCTCGCAGATGGAGCGTTACCCCGATTGGAAGCCCATCGGCCCCGGCCCGGACAACCCGCTTGGCACCCATGCCATGTATCTAGGCTGGCCTGCCTATATCATCCACGGCACTCATGACACCCGCAAGATCGGGCGGCGGTCATCCGACGGGTGCATCGGGCTTTATAATGAGAACATCGCCCAGCTTTTCGCGCTCTGTCCCATCGGCACGCAGGTCCGCGTCATCTGATGCCGTCTTGACAGCGCGTCGGTGCCGGGGCGGGGGCGGGCTGGCCCATGCCTTCCAGCACTTTCAACGGGCGGCGCACCGCAGCCCTCAGCCCGCCACGGGTAGGGGCGTAGACCTGCTTTGATGCCTCGACCATCAGCACCCCACCGACCAGCCACGGCATCTTGCGGCCGATCGATTCCCAGAAGTCCGCCGTCCGCAGCCAGAACCGGGTTGAGGATGGCGGCGCGAACAGCACCGACTGGCTGCGTTCGGGGGTAAAGCCGTGGCGCTTCAACTGCGCCTCAAGCTGCGCCACGGAATAGGGCCTGCCAAAGCCAAAGGGCGTCGCATCGCTGCGCGCCCAAAGGCCGGTGCGGTTCGGCACGATCACAAGCGCGCGGCCCCCGGGGCCAAGGACACGCCCCGCCTCCTCCAGCACCGCCGAAGGGTTTTCCGAGGTTTCCAGCCCATGCATCAGGATCAGCCGGTCCACCAGCCCGGTCGGCACCGGCCAGGCGGTGTCTTCACACAAGACGCTGACATTCTCCATCCCGGCAGGCCAGGGCATCACGCCCTGCGGCCCTGGCATCAACCCGATCACCCGCCGTGACGGCGCAAGGTAGGGGCGCAGAAGCGGCACCGCAAAGCCGAACCCCACCACCGTCTGCCCCGGCCCGGGGGCCCAATGCTTGACCACCTGATCCCGAATGGCCCGCTGCGCCACCCGGCCCAGTGCCGTGCGGTAGTAGAAGTTTCTCAGGTCCAGCACATCAAGGTGCATTGCGATCCTTTACCCGGCGGTCAATCCTTGGCCACCATACCCAATGCCGGTGCAAAAACCATGACCCTTGAGCTTGTGACCATCCCCTGCCGCACCGACAACTATGCCTATCTGGTCCATGACGCCGCCTCAGGCCAGACCGCCGTGATCGACGTGCCCGACGCCGCCCCGATCCTGGCCGAGTTGAAGGCCCGCGGCTGGCAACTGTCCGATATCCTCATCACCCACCGTCATGATGACCATATTTCTGGCGCTGAGGCCCTTCGCACCGCGACCGGGGCGATGGTCCTTGGTGCCGCCGCCGACGCCCACCGCCTGCCTGCGCTGGACTATGCGCTGACCGAAGACGCCAGCTTTGCCATCGGGTCTGAGAAGGTCCGCGTCATCGACGTCCCCGGCCACACCGTCGGCCACATCGCCTTTCACTTCCCCGAAAGCAAACTCGCCTTCACCGGAGACAGCCTGATGTCCGCCGGCTGCGGCCGCCTTTTCGAAGGCACCCCTGCCCAGATGCACGAAAGCCTGCAGAAGCTGGCCGCGCTGCCGTCTGACACCCTCATCTGCTCGGGCCATGAATACACCGCCTCGAACCTGCGCTTTGCCCTGACCCTTGAACCCGACAATCCGCAGCTTATCTCTCGTGCCAAGGCTGCCGCCGATCTGCGCGCAAAGGGCCTGCCCACCGTTCCCGTCGGTCTTCAGACCGAACTGGACACCAACCCCTTCCTGCGGGCGCACCTGCCCGCCGTGAAAGCGTCAGTCGGCCTTCCGGATGCCGACGCTGCCACTGTTTTTACCGAAATCCGGGCCAGAAAAGACAGGTTTTAAGGCTTCCCTATCACAAATGCGGTGATGACCGCCGGGAAAGACCGAAAGCCATGAAATACCGCTTGAAGTGCGGCCAGGAAAACCGATCTTTAAGCTTATGAGGCCACGGTTGGACGGGACCATAACGCCCCGCCGACCCGCAGGACAGGAGCACATGAACGTGCCGTCATTTTCGACCACACTCGAGCAAGCCATTCACGCGGCCCTGGCCTTGGCCAATTCGCGTCGCCACGAACTCGCCACGCTGGAGCATCTCTTGCTCTCGCTCATCGAAGAACCCGATGCCGCACGGGTCATGAAGGCCTGTTCGGTCAACCTGGACGAATTGCGCAAGACCCTGACCGATTTCATCGATGATGACCTCTCTACCCTCGTCACCGATGTCGAGGGGAGTGAGGCCGTCCCCACCGCCGCCTTCCAGCGCGTGATCCAGCGCGCGGCGATCCATGTCCAGTCCTCGGGCCGGACGGAGGTGACCGGTGCGAATGTGCTGGTCGCCATCTTCGCCGAACGCGAATCGAACGCGGCCTACTTCCTGCAAGAACAGGACATGACCCGCTACGACGCGGTCAACTTCATTGCGCATGGCGTGGCGAAAGACCCGTCCTACGGCGAAGCCCGCCCCGTTCAGGGCGCCGATGAACCGCATGAAACCCCCAAGGCCGAAGCGGGTGAGGCGAAGGAATCCGCCCTCTCCAAATACTGCGTCGACCTGAACGTGAAGGCCCGCAAGGGCGACGTTGACCCCCTCATGGCCGTGAGGCCGAGGTGGAGCGTTGCATTCAGGTCCTCTGCCGCCGCCGCAAGAACAACCCCCTCCTCGTCGGTGACCCGGGCGTCGGCAAGACCGCCATCGCCGAAGGCCTCGCCCGCAAGATCGTCAACGGCGAAACGCCTGAGGTTTTGGCCAAGGCCACCATCTTCAGCCTTGATATGGGCGCGCTCCTCGCTGGCACCCGCTATCGCGGTGATTTTGAGGAACGCCTGAAAGCCGTGGTGAAAGAGATGGAGGATCACCCCGACGCGATCCTGTTCATCGACGAAATTCACACCGTGATCGGCGCAGGTGCCACCTCCGGCGGCGCGATGGATGCCTCGAACCTTCTGAAACCCGCATTGCAGGGCGGCAAGCTGCGCTGCATGGGGTCGACCACCTACAAGGAATTCCGTCAGCACTTTGAAAAGGACCGCGCCCTGTCGCGGCGCTTCCAGAAGATTGACGTGAACGAACCCTCGGTGCCGGATGCGATCAAGATCCTGATGGGCCTGAAGCCCAGCTTCGAAGAACATCACGATCTGAAATACACCAACGACGCGATCAAATCGGCGGTGGAACTGGCCGCGCGCTACATCCACGACCGCAAACTGCCCGACTCGGCGATCGACGTCATCGACGAAGCCGGTGCCGCCCAGCACCTGCTAACGGGCATCAAGCGCCGCAAGTCGCTTGGGGTGAAAGAGATTGAGGCTGTGGTCGCCAAAATCGCCCGCATCCCGCCGAAGACCGTGTCGAAGGACGATGCTGAAACCCTGCGCGATCTGGAGAAAACGCTGAAGCGCGTGGTCTTCGGGCAGGACAAGGCGGTTGAGGCGCTCTGCTCGGCCATCAAACTGGCCCGCGCCGGCCTGCGCGAACCCGAAAAGCCCATCGGCAACTACCTTTTTGCCGGGCCGACCGGTGTGGGCAAGACTGAGGTTGCCAAGCAACTGGCCTCCTCGCTTGGGGTGGAACTGATCCGCTTCGACATGTCGGAATATATGGAGAAACATGCCGTCAGCCGCCTGATCGGCGCGCCTCCGGGCTATGTCGGCTTTGACCAGGGCGGCATGCTGACCGACAAGATCGACCAGCATCCGCATTGCGTCCTTCTCTTGGACGAAATGGAAAAGGCCCATCCGGATGTCTACAACATCCTGCTGCAGGTGATGGACCACGGGAAACTCACCGACCACAACGGCCGGACGGTGGATTTCCGCAACGTGATCCTGATCATGACCTCGAACGCCGGTGCGCGCGAACAGTCGCAATCGGCCATCGGTTTCGGCCGCGAACGCCGGACCGGGGAAGATACGGCCGCCATCGAACGGACGTTCACGCCGGAATTCCGCAACCGTCTGGACGCGGTGATCAACTTCGCGCCCCTCGGTCGTGGGATCATCCTGCAAGTGGTGGAAAAGTTCGTGCTGCAGCTTGAGGCTCAGCTTCTGGATCGTGGCGTCCATATTGAGCTTTCGACCGAAGCCGCCAACTGGCTGGGCGAAAAAGGCTATGATGACAAGATGGGCGCGCGTCCCCTGGGCCGCGTGATCCAGGAACACATCAAGAAGCCGCTGGCGGAAGAGCTGCTGTTTGGCAAGCTGGTGAAGGGCGGCGTCGTCAAGGTTCTGGTCAAGGATGATGCGATTGTCCTTGAGATTGAAGAGCCGCAGAAGCCGCGGCTCACCGGCCAGAAGCCGCCACTTCTGACGGCTGAGTGATCCTGATCCCCGGACAAAACCCCCGCTTCGGCGGGGGTTTTTCTTTGTCGACCGCTCGTCGATGACTGCGTCTCGCCTCCCCACCACAGCGCCTCGCGACAAGGCGGCGAAGTCGAACGCTTGGCCGCAGGATGCGTTCAGCGCTCGGTCAGCTTCAATTCGATCCGCCGGTTCAACGCCCGCACTTCGGGCGTGTCCCCAGCAGCCACCGGCCGATATTCGCCAAAGCCCGTGGCCGCCATTCGGTCGGGCGGAAAGCCCAACTCGTCCTGCATGAAACGCACCACCGACAGCGCCCGCGCCTGGCTCAGCTCCCAGTTGTCGGCAAAGGCCCCGCCGCCGGACAAGGGCACATTGTCGGTGTGCCCGTCGACCCGGATGATCCAATCAATCTCGGCCGGGATCTTTTGGCGCACCTCGTCCAGCGTGCGCACCACCCCGGCAATCTGCGCCCGTCCCTCAGGCGCCAGATCGGCCGAGCCTGGGTTGAACAGCACCTCGCTGGAAAAGACAAACCGGTCCCCCACCACCCGCACGCCTTCGCGCCCGGCCAGAAGGGTGGACAATTCGCCGAAGAATTCCGACCGGAACCGCGCCAGGTCACGGTTCTCGGCCTCCAGCCGCGCTGCCTCGGCCGCTTCCAGTTCAGCCCTTCGGCGCTGCTCCGACGCCACCTGCGCCAGCGCGGTGTTCAGTTCCGACCCCAGGCTTTCCAGCTGCACCTGCGCCGCTGCATCCCGCGCCTGCGCCTCGTCCAGCACTTGCTGCAGGCTGCCAAGCTGGCTGCGCAAGGCGGCGATCTGCTGGTTCAAAAGCTCAACCTCGCGCGCAGCGGCCAAGGTTTTTTCCTGTTCCGCCAGCAGCGCCGTCTCAGCCGCCGCCAGCGCCGTTTCCGTTTCATCCGCCGTTTCCGCCACTGCCCGTGCCCCGGCCAGAAGCGTTAGCGTCTCCTCAGCCCGCTTCCGTTCGGCCTCCAGCGCAAGGGTCATCGCGGTCAGTTCAGTATCCGCCCCCGCCAGCCGGTCGCGCAAGGCAGCCAAGGCAGCCGCGTCGGCCAGGCGAGTGGCCTCGGCTTCCGTGATTTCGGCCTCGGCGGCGGCGATCAGCAGGGCGCTGGGCAACGACAAGTTCGGCATGGCGATGATGCCCTACGACCCGAAGGTCAGAGCGCAACCGCAGAACTCGATCATCGGCGGCGCCACCTTGTGGGTGCTGCAGGGCAAGCCGAAGGAGGAGTACGCCGGCGTCGCCAAGCCTCTTCACCTATCTGTCGCGTCGCC
>JAAUPC010000224.1 GCA_012036325.1 Paracoccaceae bacterium | reverse complement strand
GCCGACCTGGGTTTCGACGTCGACATCGGCCCGCTGTTCCAGACGCCCGAAGAGTGCGCGCGACAAGCCATCGAGAACGACGTGCATGCGGTCGGCGTCAGCACCCTCGCCGCCGGCCACAAGACGCTGGTGCCGGCGATCATCGGGGCGCTGAAGGTGCAGGGGGCGACGACATCGTGGTCTTCGTCGGCGGCGTGATTCCGCAGCAGGACTACGGTTTTCTCTTCGAGGCCGGCGTCAAGGGCATCTACGGGCCGGGCACGCCGATTCCGGTGAGCGCGAAGGGGGTGCTGGAGCAGGATCAAGGCGGCTTTGACAACGGCGCAGACGCCCCGCGAGTGATACAGTTATTACTGTCATGACGCTGGAGTTCCACCATTCATGGCCGTTTCTTTGCGCATGGACCCTTTGCTCGAACGTGAGCTCGAACTCGCCGCCAAGCAGCAGGGCATCACCAAATCCCAGTTCATCGTCGATGCTGTCGAGCGCGCGTTGGGGCGCAAAGACCCCTACAAGCTGCTGCTCGAGATCAAGAAGGAATACGGCCTCGATTCGTTGCCGCCACGGCGGCGCCGTGCTGCGGAAAAGCCGGCGCCCGACGAGACCACCGGCGACCGTGTGCGCAAAGTGCTGCGCGCCAAACACGAGGCATCGATGCGCGACTGGGTGGCCTTCCATGTCGGCGCGCCTTTGGTGGCGGCGGAAGCTGCGGACTTCGCCCTTGGCACATGGGCCGCCCTCCAGCCGGTCACTCGCTTCAAGATCGGCCAGCCGGATTACCCTGACCGCTCTGCCACCCTGATCGTCGAGGTGGACCGCCTGACCAACCACGGCCCCGCCCTGACCGGCCCCGGCATCGCGCTGGCCACCTGGCTGTCCTTGCCCGAAACCGCCGCTTTCCGCGCCAACCGGGCGCTGTTTCCGTTGGGGTTCGACTGCCTGTTCACCTTTGGGAACCGGCTGGCCGGGCTGCCAAGGTCCACAAAAGTGGAGAAGATCTGATGTATGTCGCCGTCAAGGGTGGCGAACGCGCCATCGACAACGCCCATGCCTGGCTGGCCGAAGAACGCCGTGGCGATCCCGCCGTGCCGACCCTCTCCATCGCACAGATCCGCGAACAGATGGCCCTTGCCGTCAACCGGGTGATGGCCGAAGGCTCGCTTTACGACCCCGACCTTGCCGCCCTTGCCATCAAGCAGGCTCGGGGCGATCTGATCGAAGCGGTCTTCCTGATCCGCGCCTACCGCACAACGCTGCCCCGCCTGACCGCCTCGCGCCCGGTCGATACGGGTGCCATGGCGGTTGACCGCCGCGTGTCGGCAACCTTCAAGGACCTGCCCGGCGGACAGGTATTGGGGCCGACCTTCGATTACACCCACCGCCTGCTGGATTTCGCGCTGATGGCGGAAACCCTGGACCAGCCCCCCACCCCTGTCCCACAAGGGGGTAGCGATGCGCCCCCCTCCCCCCCCGTGGGGGAGGGCTGGGGTGGGGGGGGCTTCCCCGGAAGGTCCCCCACGTCACCAGCTTCCTGAACCGGCGACGGCTTGATTGAGGCGGCAACTCCCTCCGACACCACCCCGCCTGACCTGACCCGCGAACCGATGGAGCTTCCGGCCACCCGCCCCCTCCGCCTGCAGGCATTGACCCGGGGCGACGAAGGCTTTGTCCTCTCCATGGCCTACAGTACCCAGCGCGGCTATGGCCGCACCCACGCCTTCGTGGGTGAGTTGCGCATCGGCATGGTCGCGGTTGAGGTCGAGATCCCCGAGCTTGGCTTTGCCGTCGAGATCGGCGAGGTGGAGCTGACCGAATGCGAAACGGTGAACCAGTTCAAAGGTTCAAAATCCGAACCACCGCAATTCACCCGCGGCTATGGTCTTGTCTTCGGGCAAAGCGAACGGAAAGCCATCGCAATGTCCCTCGTCGACCGCGCCCTGCGGTGGGAGGAGTTGGGCGAAGACTTCACCGGCGCCCCTGCGCAGGATGAGGAATTCGTCCTGATGCACTGCGACAACATCCAGGCGACCGGGTTCCTCGAACACATCAAGCTGCCGCATTACGTGGATTTCCAGGCTGAACTGGAGCTGGTCCGCCGCCTGCGCAGTGAAGCCCAAGCGATGCAGGAAGCCGCAGAATGACCGCCATCGTGTTCGATATCGGGAACGTGCTGGTGCGTTGGGACCCCCATCAGGCCTTTCTTCCCAACCTTGGCGACCGCTCGGCCGTCGATCAGTTCTTCGCGCGCACCGATTTCTACGCTCGAAACCTCCGCGCTGATGGCGGTGAACGCTTTGCCGATCTTGCCGCAGAACTGGCGGACCCGTCAGATGCCGCCTTGCTTGCGGGTTATGTGGACCGCTACGCGCTGACCATCCCCGACCTGATCGAGGGCACCTGGGCGCTGATGGACCGCCTCCGCGCCAGGGGCCATGCGATTCACGCCATCACGAACTGGTCGGCAGAAACCTGGCCGATCGGCGTGGCAACCCATCCGCGTCTTGGCAGCGCTTTTGGGGTCACCCTCGTTTCGGGCCAGGAGCGGATGTTGAAGCCAGAGGCGCGCATCTTTGCGCTCCTTTGTGACCGTGCCGCCGTGGCCCCGGCAGACTGCCTTTTCATCGACGATAGCGAAAAGAACGTCCTTGGGGCCCGCGCCGCAGGCATGGACGCGGTTCATTTCACCGATCCAGACGCGCTGGACGCTGCGCTGGCACAGCGGGGGCTGCTATGACTGACTACAACTTCGCCTACCTTGACGAACAGACCAAGCGGATGATCCGCCGCGCGATCCTGAAAGGCATCGCCGTGCCCGGCTACCAGGTCCCCTTCGCCAGCCGCGAAATGCCGATGCCCTACGGCTGGGGCACCGGCGGCGTGCAGGTCACGGCCGCCTGCCTTGTGCCGGAGGACAAGCTGAAAGTCATCGACCAGGGCGCCGATGACACCACCAACGCCGTCTCGATCCGCCGCTTCTTCCAGCGCACTGCGAATGTGGCGGTGACCGAAGCGACCGAGGAGGCGACCGTCATCCAGACCCGCCACCGCATCCCCGAAACCCCGCTGACCGAAGGCCAGATCCTCGTCTACCAGGTCCCGATCCCTGAACCCCTGCGCTTTCTGGAACCGCGTGAAACCGAGACGCGGAAGATGCATGAGCTTGAGGAATACGGGCTGATGCACGTCAAACTGTACGAAGACATCGCCCGCCACGGCCAGATCGCCACCAGCTACGCCTATCCGGTCAAGGTCGAAGGGCGCTATGTCATGGACCCCTCGCCGATCCCGAAATTCGATAACCCGAAGCTAGGCCAGAACCCCGCGATCCAGCTCTTCGGCGCAGGCCGCGAACAACGCATCTATGCCCTGCCGCCCTACACCGAAGTCGTCAGCCTGGATTTCGACGACCACCCCTTCCAGCCCTCCAAGGCCGCGCATGACTGCGACCTTTGCGGTGCCAAGGACAGCTATCTGGATGAGGTCATCACCGATGACGCGGGCGGCCGCATGTTCGTCTGCTCTGACACCGATTTTTGCGCCGGTCGGCGGGCCAAAGGTCACACCGGTCGTCTGGGAGAAGCCGCATGACCCTGCACAGTACTGAATTTTCGCAGAAAATTCGTGACCCTGATCAGCCGCTCTTGAAGGTAGAGGGCCTGACCAAACGCTACGGCCCCCGGATCGGCTGCCTTGATGTCAGCTTTGACCTTTACCCCGGTGAGGTTCTGGGCATTGTCGGCGAAAGCGGGTCGGGGAAGTCCACGCTCCTGTCCTGTCTTGCGGGCCACCAGCGCGCCGATCTTGGCCGCATCGCTTATGATGGCCGCGACGTGCTGGGGATGTCGGAAACCGAACGCCGCCGCCTTGGCCGCACCGACTGGGCCTTTGTCCACCAGAACCCGCGCGACGGGCTGCGGATGGGCGTCAGTGCCGGCGGCAACGTGGGCGAACGTCTCATGGCCGTCGGCGCGCGCCACTACGGCGACATCCGGGACAAGGCGCAGGATTGGCTGGGCCGGGTGGAAATCGCGTCGGACCGGATCGATGACCGCCCTTCGGCCTTTTCCGGCGGCATGCAGCAGCGTCTGCAGATTGCCCGCAATCTGGTTACCGGGCCCCGCCTTGTGTTCATGGATGAACCAACCGGCGGCCTTGACGTCAGCGTTCAGGCGCGGCTTCTTGACCTTCTCCGTGGGCTTGTCCGCGACCTCGGGCTGTCCGTCATCATCGTCACGCATGACCTTGCCGTCGTCCGCCTTCTCGCGCACCGTCTGATGGTGATGAAATCGGGCCGTGTGGTCGAGCAGGGCCTGACCGACCAGGTGCTGGACGACCCGCAGCACGCCTATACCCAGCTGCTCGTTTCCTCCGTCCTGCAGGTGTAATCCCATGATCCGCGTCGAAAACCTGTCCAAATCCTTCACCCTGCACAATCAGGGCAGCGCGGTCATCCCGGTCATGGCGGGCGCACATCTGTCGATCCAACCCGGTGAATGTGTGGGCCTGACCGGTCAGTCCGGGTCGGGCAAATCCACCTTGATGCGCATGGTCTGGGGCAACTACCTGGCCGCCGGGGGCAGCATCATGGTGGGGCAAACCGACGTCGCCACCGCCGAACCCCGTCAGATCATAGCGCTTCGCCGCCACACCCTTGGCTATGTCAGCCAGTTCCTCCGCGTCGTCCCCCGCGTTCCCACGCTGGACGTGGTCGCCGAACCGCTCCTCGCCCTCGGCTCCCCGCTTGCGGACGCTCGCGCCAAAGCCGCCGACCTTCTCCAGCGCCTGAACATCCCCGAACGCCTTTGGCCGCTTTCCCCCACCACCTTCTCCGGCGGTGAACAGCAGCGCGTCAACATCGCGCGCGGCTTTGCCCATGCCTATCCCGCCCTCCTTCTGGACGAACCCACCGCCAGCCTTGATGCCGCCAACCGTGAGGTTGTGCTGACCCTGATCGAAGAGGCCAAGGCCCGGGGCGCCGCCATCCTTGGCATCTTCCACGACGAAGGCGCCCGTGCCCGCGTCTGTGACCGGCTGGTCGATGTGACCGGCTTCACCCCAAAGGTCGCCGCATGATCTTCGCCAACCGAGTCTTCGCCATCGTTGGCCCATCTGGCGCAGGCAAGGACACGCTGATCGAAGGCGCGCTGCGGCAGCGCCCCGACCTGCGCCTGATCCGCCGCGTCATCACCCGGCCGACTGGGGCAGGGGGGGAAGATTTCGAAGGCGTATCTGAGGCCGACTTCGCCGCGCGCCTTGCCAAAGGCGACTTTGCCCTGCACTGGCAGGCGCATGGCCTGCACTATGGCATCCCGGCAGCGCAGCTGCAAAGCCCCGGCGACGTGATCTTAAACGGCAGCCGCGCCGCCCTTCCCGAAGCAGCAAAGGTCTTCCCCAACCTCCGCGTCATCCTGGTCACCGCCCCCGATGCCATCCTCGCCACCCGCCTTGCCGCCCGGGGGCGTGAGACGGAGGCCGACATCACCCTACGCCTGACCCGCGCCGCTTTCACCCTGCCCGCAGGGATCACGGCGGAAAACGTGGTCAATGATGGTGACCTTCAAACCGGCATCGCCCGGCTCTTGGCCGCCCTTCAGCCGGTCAAGGCGTAACGGTGTAGAAGATGAAACCCTGCGTCATCCTCACCAAACAGGCACAGATCCTCGACCACGAAGGGCCGTGGCAGCACAGGCGCGAAATGCGCGTCAAGGGCGGCCATGACCGGGGTCACCTCAGCCACGGGCAGGCGGTCGGTCAGCGTCAGGTGGAACCGAAACTCCTCCATGACATACGGGTAACCCCAAACCCCCAACAGTGCCCGCTGACGGCTGGTCAGGGTTTCGGGCTTGCGGCGCGCAACCTCAGCCTCGGACAGGGGAGCGCGCAAGCTGTCGGTCCCTTCAACCACCATCGCGCCGAATTCCAACAGAGCCGCCTCGCAGCCCTTGGGCGTCAGCGCCAGAAAGCCGTGCAGGTTCTCCAGCACCAACCCCTCGCAGCGGACCGGGGCCAGACGGCTGGCAAGACCCGCCACCACCTCGGCCACCTGCGCTGCGTCCTCGCCGTCGCCCAACCGGAACGGTGCGC
>JAAUPC010000223.1 GCA_012036325.1 Paracoccaceae bacterium | reverse complement strand
ATCACCCCCAGGCGCGCGCATCCTTGCGGCCCCGTTTGGAGGACAAGCGCTGGCTGGTGACCGAGGCTGCTCGCCATGGCCCTTTTGATCTGGTCGTGGATGCTGCCGGGGCAGGCTCGCCCCTCTCGCCCCTGCAGGCGCGCCCGCTGCCCTATGGCGCGGTCTGGGCCACAGTGCCCTGGCCGGAGGGGACAGACTTCAACCCCAAAGCGCTGCAGCAACGCTATCGCCGCGCGAGCCGCATGGCCGGAGTCCTGCCCTTGGGCCGGATGGTGGCCGATGGCCCGCCCCTGGCCGCCGTCTTCTGGTCGCTGCCTGTGACGGCCTTGCCCGACTGGCCTGCGCGGGATATGAGCGCCTGGAAGGCTGAGGTGCTGACCCTTTGGCCCGCCCTCGCCCCCTTCCTTGCCCCCCTTCACAGCCCCAGCGACCTGACCCCGGCGCGGTATAGCCACGGCACGCTTGCCACACCTTATGCCGAGCGGCTGGTCCATATCGGCGATGCCGCCCACCGTGCTTCACCTCAGCTTGGGCAGGGGGCGAACATGGCGCTGCTGGATGCGCTGGCTTTGGCCAATGCGGTGGCGATGGGCGAAGACCCCGGCCCGCATTACGCCCGCACCAGGCGCTGGCATGTGCGGCTTTATCAGGGGATGAGCGCGGCCTTCACCCCGCAGTACCAGTCTGACAGCCGCTGGTTGCCAGTGTTTCGGGACCGGGTGCTGATGCCGGTTTCCCGCCTGCCGCCAGTGCCGCGCATCCTGACACGGCTAGTTGCCGGTGACCTGATCCCGCCCCTTGCCGGGACGGCCTTCCCCTGAAGCCCTTCACGGGTTCAGGTGCCTCCAGACGTCCGAGATCACAACCGACCCCTCGCCCACCCCGCTTGCCACCCGCTTCACGGACCCCGCCCGCACATCGCCCACGGCATAGATCCCGGGGCAGCTGGTGGCATAGCGCCCCCGCTTCGCCGCCCCTTCGCCCGCGTCAGCCCCGGTCAGGACAAAGCCGTTCGCATCGGTGGCCACCTGCCCTGCAGCCAGCCGGTGTTCGGTGCGGCCCCGACCATCACGAACACCGCGCGGGCGTTCAGGGTCCAGTCCTGGCCATCCTCACCGCTGTGGATCACCACCGACTGCAGGCTGCGCTCGCCCAGAAGCTTGGTCACCTGCGCGCGATAATGGATGGTGATGTTCGGCGTGCGCTGCAACCGGTCCAGAAGATAGGCCGACATGCTGGCCGCGAGGCTAGCCCCACGCACCAGCACATGCACATGGCGGGCCGTTCGGCTAAGAAACATTGCCGCCTGCCCGGCCGAGTTTCCGCCACCGATTACAATGACTTCGGTCTCACGGCACCAGCGCGCTTCAACCTCTGTCGCGGCGTAGTAGATGCCTGCGCCTTCGAATTCCTCCAGCCGGTCCAAGGGCATGCGCCGGTATTCTACCCCCGTCGCCACAACGACTGACCGCGCCAGCACCCGTGCCCCGTTGTCCAGCGTCAGGCACCAAGCGCTGCCTTCGGGGTCAATTCCGGCCACCCGGTGCGGAATGGCAAAACGGGTGCCGAACTTCATCGCCTGCACCTCACCGCGAAAGCACAGGTCCGCGCCGGAAATCCCGGTGGGAAAGCCCATGTAATTCTCGATCCGGCTGGAGGTTCCGGCCTGCCCGCCAATCGCGAGGTCTTCCACCACCAACGCGCTCAACCCCTCGGCCCCGGCATAGACCGCCGCCGACACACCTGACGGCCCGCCGCCAACGATCACCACGTCAAAGGTCGCATCCGTGGGAGAGAACGCAATGCCGATCCGCTCGGCAATCGCCAGGGGGGTGCAGTCCAGCACCTCGCCCGCGCCGAAGATGACCTTTGGGCCATCGCCCGGCTGGAAAGAGCATGTCTCACCCCAGTCAGCCGCCGCATCCGAGGCAGGGTCGACCAGCGTCACCGGCAGCTTGTTGCGCGCACAGAACGCCGCCACCGCCCGCACCTGCCGGTCTTCCGCCGGGCCAACGACGGTGATCGCCGTGGTCGCGCGCTCCAGCATCGCCCGCCTGCGCGCGGCAAAGACCGACACGATGATATCCGACATCTCAGGCTCTGCCGCCATCAGCCGCAGCATTGCGGCGCGGGGCACCTCGATCACCCGGGCCGGGCTGGCGGTGCGCATCGTGTAAAGCGTCCGCCCGCCGACCAGAAAGGCGATCTCGCCAATGAACTGTCCAGCGCCCAGCGTGTTTGCGTTCAGGGCTTGGCCCCGTGCTTCGTCCCAAAGCTGAAACTCGCCTTCCAGCACGAAATGGAAATGGTCGGACGGATCGCCCATCCGCAGGAAAATCTCGCCCTCAGGCACGCTGCGTTCCGCCCCGATGCCGCGCAGGGCGGCAATGTGGTCGGCGGTCAGCGGCCTGCGCACCATTGTCGCAAGGTCTTCGGCAAGGGTTTCCATTCGCACCTCTTTCGGCAATCCTGCAAGTCAGAGTGGTGGTGGCCCCGCCGAAAGGCAAGATCACCCAAAGTCAGGAGAAGTGCGGGATGAAAGACGCGTCGGAAAATGTTCTGGGTGAGGCGCTGCAACCCTGCTCCACCGCCCCGCTGACCGGCTTTTTCCGTAACGGCTGTTGCGACACCGGTCCGATGGACCGCGGGATGCACACCGTTTGCGCCACGATGACGGCCGAATTTCTGGCGCTGTCAAAATATCTTGGCAACGACCTGTCCACCCCCCGGCCCGAGTTTGGCTTTCCAGGCCTGAAACCGGGCGATCAGTGGTGCCTTTGTGCCAGTCGCTTTTTGCAGGCACATCAGGAAGGGGCCGCCCCGAAAATCCGGCTGGCGGCCACGCATAAGGCGACCCTCGCCATTGTCCCGCTGGAAATTCTGGAAAACACGCGGTCTGACGCAGGCCCGGTCAGGCCGCCGACTGCCCGCCATTCGCTGCAACCCGGACCGACCCATCGTCGCGCATCAAATCGTCGATGAAGAGGCTTAGCAGCTGTGGACGACCGCTGACGCCGGCCTTGCGGTAGATCGCATTGGTCTGGGCCTTGACCGTGCCTTCGCTGGTGGCGCGCAAGGTGGCGATTTCCGCTGTCGACATGCCCTTGATCGCAAAGAGTGCCACATCCCGCTCTGACGGGGTCAGGCCCCATTCCTGGAACCGTTCCTCCAGCAGAACCATGAACTCGCCCGAGGCGCGGCGCAGGCGTTCTTCCGCCCGGTTTCGGTCACGCAAGGCGCGGCGCAGCATCAGGCCGCCGACGACCACGCCAAGGACAAGACCAATCGAGGCGCCGATCTCAAGCAGCTCGCGCACTTCCCAACTGATCGGTGTCGTCCTGATGCCAAGCACCGACGACAGGATATCCGATACGAAAAAGAACGCGCAAAGCGCCTGAATGACGAAGATCGCCAGGAAGGGGGCAGCGCGCTTCACCCCGGCAACTGCCAGCGCAAAGGATCAATCCTCGTCGTCATCGCCGTTGGACCCGCTCGCTTTGCCGGACCCTTCATTGATGATCTGAACCGTGCCAACGCCGCCTCTCTTGGGTGTCCAGAGGTCACGCAGGATTTCCCCGGTGCGCGGGTTGACGATGATCTCGCGTCGGCCGTCATTGCGCTCGGCGATGCTGCGAACCCGGCCCAGCAAAGTGGTTTCCTGCTGCACAGAGCCAAAGCCCTGGCCGCGTAACTGACCGATGACGCTGCCCATAATATCCTGGGCAAGGGCAGGCGCACCCGCCGGCCCGACTGCAATCCCGGCCAGGAACTCCCGGCGTCCAAGAGTTATCTAAGTCCTCGCCTTTCCTGAGGCGACCATGTGCGCAGCAAAGGGCCCCGGCATGACCGGGACCCTTCTTCACCTCAACTGACTGCGTCAGTCGTCGTTGCCTTCGCCATCATCGTTGTCGCCGCCTTCGTCGCTGTCGTTGTCGCCGCCTTCGTCGCTGTCGTCGCTGTCTTCGTCATCACCTTCGTCGTCGTCATTCTGGTCATCATCTTCGTCGTCGTTCTCGTCGTCGTCCATTTCGTCATCATCATCTTGGTCGTCGTCAGAGTTTTCAAAGTCCTCGTCGCTGGTGTCGATCTCGATCCCGGTGCGGCCGATATAGTCGTCATCGGCATCTTCGAACTCGGACTTGATCACGTCACCGGTGGCGTTGTCATAGATCACCTCGGCTTTGCGGTCGCCTTTCACGGCTTCCAGCTTGGTCTGCGTCGGGCCGACCTCGACTTCGACATAGGTGTAGCCTTCGGCGATGTAGCTTTCGGCCAGGCTTTGCGCGTTGATCGCGGCAAAGGCCATGTTTGCCGACAGCGCAGCTGCAGCGGTGAACATCATCAGTTTGGTTCTCAGTTTCATGTCCGTCTCCGTTCGTGGTGGCGCAGCCATCTGCGGCGGCCCTGATCAAGGTTGCCCGGCAGTAAACAGCCGGTATGCATCAGCATGATCAGGAAACGGGTAAATCGGACGTTTATTCCATCCGCATGCAATTTATAGCAGGATCAACAAACTTTCTGTCGGCACGCCTAAACGGAAGTTTATGTGAACTTCGGCGCATGTGCGCCATTTCGGCTCCGGGGCCGGCTGTGTTGCCCGCCCCGGCAGCCGAACTACCCTAGATCTTCATGTCAAAGCCAAGGTGCTTGGCCACGGTGAAGATGTCCTTGTCGCCCCGGCCACACATGTTCATCACGATGATATGGTCGCGCGGCAGGGTCGGCGCGATTTTCACCACCTGCGCCAAGGCGTGGCTCGGCTCCAGCGCGGGGATGATTCCCTCCAGGCGGCAGCACAGCTGGAACGCCTCCAACGCCTCGGCATCGGTGATGCTGACGTATTTGGCGCGGCCGATGTCATGCAGCCAGGAATGCTCCGGCCCGATCCCGGGGTAATCCAGGCCCGCGCTGATGCTGAAGCCTTCCAGGATCTGCCCGTCACGGTCTTGCAGAAGGTAGGTCCGGTTGCCATGCAGCACGCCCGGACGGCCGCCGGTCAGCGATGCACAATGCTCCATCCGGTCATCCACGCCTTTGCCGCCCGCCTCGACCCCCAGAATATTGACCGAGGGGTCGTTCAGGAACGGGTAGAACAGCCCCATCGCATTCGACCCGCCACCGATGGCCGCAACGAGGGTGTCCGGCAGACGCCCTTCGCCTTCCTGCTCGGCCAGCTGCCAGCGCACCTCCTTGCCGATGATGCTTTGGAAATCCCGCACCATCGCAGGGTAAGGATGCGGCCCCGCCACGGTCCCGATGCAATAGAACGTGTCGCGCACATTGGTCACCCAGTCGCGCAGCGCGTCGTTCATCGCGTCCTTCAGCGTGCCACGACCAGAGGTGACGGGAATCACCTCGGCCCCCAGAAGCTTCATCCGGAAGACGTTCGGTGCCTGACGTTCCACGTCATGGGCGCCCATATAAACCACGCATTTCAATCCGAACTTCGCGCAGACCGTCGCCGTCGCCACCCCGTGCTGGCCCGCGCCGGTCTCGGCGATGATCCGGGTCTTGCCCATCCGCCGTGCCAGGATGATCTGGCCCAGCACGTTGTTGATCTTGTGGGCACCCGTGTGGTTCAGCTCATCCCGCTTCATGTAGACCTTGGCGCCGCCCAGATGCTCCGTCAGCCGCGGCGCGAAGTACAAGGGCGAGGGGCGGCCGACGTAATGCTTCCAGAGGTCATCCATCTCGGCCCAGAAACTCGGGTCGGTCTTGGCATATTCATAGCGCTCTTCCAGCTCCAGGATCAGCGGCATCAGCGTCTCTGACACAAACCGCCCGCCGAACTGGCCAAAGCGGCCCTGCTCATCCGGCCCCGTCATGAAGCTGTTCAACCCGTCCTCGGCCATCACGCATCCCCCATCTTTATCGACAAGGATGTAGCGCCCTTCTGCAGCCGGCACCAGTTTTCTGCGAAAACTGGGATCAGATTTTTCGCAGAAAAATCGTCGCCCCTCGTCTGACGGCTTCGTGATCACGCTCGCTGCAAATTCCCCGAACCACGCTCCGTATCTGCCTCCGCAACCGCAATGATGGAGACACCCATGCGCCTTCTCGCCACCGCCGCCCTTCTGGCCGGCACCGCCCTCGCCCGCCGC
>JAAUPC010000222.1 GCA_012036325.1 Paracoccaceae bacterium | reverse complement strand
GTCTGGTCAGCCGGGGCCGTGGCGGGCTGGGGCACTTCGGCCGGCGGTGGGGCCACCGCCACGCACCCAGCAAGCGCCAGCAGAAGAACGGGGATCAGTGGCAGGTTCAGGCGCATGTGTGACCTCGGCTGGGTTGGGCCAAGGGTAGCAAATCGCGGGGGCATGGGAAGAGTGGCTCACGCAGGTGTCATGCAGCGCGCAGGGGCCGTCAGCACCGGTTGCCTTGCAGCGTTGGCCCCGCTACCCTTGGCCCATGTTCACCATCGAGCACGAATTCGACGCCACCGTGATCACCCTTGTTGACGAGGGGGACGACCTTCCCCTGGTCGAAGATGTGACCATCAACGCGTTTGAGGATTGCGTCACGATCGACCAGATCGATCCCCGCACAGAAGAGGTGGTGCGCATCACCTTGTCGCTGGGCCAGGTGCGTGACCTTGCAGCCGCGCTGAACCTGCCCGAGGGCAGTTATCGGCTTGAGCGCGGGCCTGCAGACGGGGAGGCCTAGCCGCGCCCTGCGGGGTTAAGGCAAAACACCTTGTCGCGGGACTTTGCCCCGCGCAGCAGGACGAGGCGGGTCTTGGCCACGCCCATGACGACGGCAAGCGCATCACGCGCGGCCTCGGTCGCGCGACCGTCTTCGGCGATGGTCGTGACAGCAATACGGATCTGACCGTCCACCAAGGTAACGCCAGCGCGGCGCGCGTTCGGGGTCACGCGCACCGCGATGACGGCGCCGGGAACGGCAAGGTGGGACAGGTCTGCCATGGGCCGTGACATGCCGGTGCGGTCGGGCTGCAGGCAAGCCCCAAATTGCGCCCCGAAGGACCCTGAGGCTGCGGCCACCGCTCCCAGCCCCCTCTGGCCTTTCCCTGCTGGCGCCCTTAGCCTTCAGCACAAGGGAGACCCGCCATGACCACCGCCTTTTATTCCGATGAACGCTGCTTCTGGCATGGCGGTGGCAATTATGCCTTCACCTTGCCCGCTGGCGGCCTTGTGCAGCCGATGCCCGCAGGCCTGCCGGAGAACCCCGAAACCAAACGCCGTCTGCGCAACCTGATCGAGGTGACGGGGCTGACCCGTCACCTGTCAATGCAGGGTGCCGAGGCGGCGAGCCATGCCGACCTGTCGCGCGTGCACCCCGAAAGCTATTTGTCGGCGTTCAAAGCGATGTCTGACGCAGGCGGCGGTGAACTTGGCCTGCGCACCCCCTTTGGTCGGGGCGGGTATGAGATTGCGGCCCTTTCGGCCGGGCTTGCGACCGCAGCACTGCGCGCTGTTCTGAAGGGTGAAGCGCGCAATGCCTATGCCCTTTCGCGCCCGCCGGGCCACCACTGCCTGCCGGACTTTCCGAACGGCTTTTGCCTTTTGAACAACATCGGCATCGCCATTCGGGCGGCGCAGGCCGAAGGTCTGGTCCGCCGTGTGGCGGTGATCGACTGGGATGTGCACCACGGCAACGGGACCGAGGCGGTCTTCTGGGAAGATCCTGACGTTCTGACGATCAGCCTGCACCAGGAGCGTAACTATCCCTTGGATACCGGCGGGGTCGAGGCGGTGGGTGGGGGTGCGGGTCTGGGCTTCAACCTGAACCTGCCCTTGCCGCCCGGTTGCGGCCACGCGACCTATCTCTACGCCATGGATCGGGCGGTCTTGCCCGCGCTTGACCGTTTCCAGCCTGAAGCGATCATCGTTGCCTGCGGCTTTGATGCGGCGGCGGTTGATCCCTTGGGCCGAATGCTGGCAACAGCCGCCACCTTTCGTGCGATGACCGAGCGTGTGATGGCCGCCGCAGACCGGTTGTGCGATGGCCGCCTGACCTTGGTGCATGAAGGGGGATATTCCGAAGTCTACGTTCCCTTCTGCGGCCATGCGGTGCTTGAGGCTTTGTCCGGTGCCCCGGTCACCGCCCCCGATCCTTTGGGCGAGACGCTGGCCAAGCGCCAGCCGGATGCGCGCTTTGACACCTTTGCCAAGGGCTGGATAGACGAGGCCGCGCGCGGCTTTGGCCTTTAGCCGGGGCCGCCGCCGGTCCTGGCGCTTGCAGCCCGGCTGTGACGCTCTGGCAGGTTGCAACGGAACCTTTTAGACTTTGCGTATGTCTCTGAACCAAGGACACCGAATGCCCGCCCGCAACCAAGCCGCGCTGGAGTTCTGCAGAACCGCCGCTCTCGCCCGGCAAAGCTTTTCACCCATCCCGTGCCAAGCCGCGACCAGCTTGAGGAAATCCTGACCGCCGCACTGCGGGTGCCCGACCATGGCAAGCTGGAACCTTGGCGCTTGATCGTGCTGCAGGGGGCGGCATTCTCGCGCTTGGCCGATCTGGCAGAGGCGCGGGCAGTTGAACTGGGCGGCGACGCGGAAAAGATCGGCAAGGGGCGGGGCCAGTATGATGCCGGCAAGCTGGCGGTCGTGGTCATCTCCTCCCCCAAGCCCAAGCCGAAAGTGCCCGAGGTGGAACAGCTTCTGTCGGCAGGGGCACTCTGCTTCGGCATCGTTAATGCGGCCGAGGCGGCGGGCTGGGGTGCATCCTGGCTGACGGGCTGGCCAGCGCATGACAGTGCCTTCACCGCACGCGCCTTTGGCTGCGCTGACGGTGAGACGGTTGCCGGCATCGTCCATATCGGCACGCCGCCGCCTGACGCGCCTGACCGGCCGCGCCCTGATCTTCTGCGCCTGACCACCTGGGTCGAGGCGTGATCCTTCAGGCCTTCCTGCGCGCCCTTGCGCAACTGGGCGACCGCCGCTTTCGCCGCGTGCTGGGCCTGGGTGTCCTTTTGGCGCTGGCCCTCTTGATGGCCGTCTATGCGGGCTTTCTGCAGCTGATGTGGTGGTTGACGCCCGACAGCATCGACCTGCCCATGATTGGACCGGTCAGCGGGGTCGAGACGCTACTCGGCTGGGCGTCGCTTTTGGTCATGCTGGGGCTGTCGGTGTTTCTGATGGTGCCGGTCGCGTCGGCCTTCACCGGCCTTTTCCTCGAAGACGTGGCGCAAGCGGTCGAGGCGCAGCACTATCCGCACCTTCCCCCAGCGCAAGCGCTGTCCGTGGTCGAGGCGCTGCGGCAGTCCGCCAACTTCCTTGGGGTCATCGTTGCGGTAAATGCGCTGGCGCTTTTTGCCTACCCTTTCGCAGGCCCAGCCATCCCACTGGTTTTCTGGGCGATGAACGGGTTCCTCCTTGGCCGGGAATACTTCACCCTGGTGGCCTTGCGCCGTCTGCCCCCGGCTAAAGTGAAGGAGATGCGCCGCCGCAATCGCGGGCGGCTGTGGCTTGCGGGGACGCTAATGGCCGTCCCGCTTTCGCTGCCCATCGTCAATCTGGTGATCCCGGTGCTGGGAGTTGCGACCTTCACCCATCTTTTCCACCGGCTTGTGGCGGACAGTCGCTAAAGTTCGCCCCTCAGGGCCCCATCCTGCCGAACCAATCGAGATCCTCCAGCGTGATCCAGCCGGACAGGATCACCCCGCAGATCACCGCCCAGATCGGCGTTGCGATCAGCGTGGTCAGTTTTGCTTTGCGGCCCACCACCTCTTCGGCCGGGGCGCCGGGGGGCGTGCCAGGCTCGACCGATCCGGTGTCGCGTTGCGAAACGGGGCGGACCTGCAGCACGACGAAGAAGGTCATGAACCAGGTCACCGCATACATCACGAAGGCGGCAGTGACGGTCATGCCTGCTCCAACTCTACCAGCAGCCGTTGAAATCCTTGGGGTGCAGGAAGAGGACTGGCTTGCCATGCGCGCCGATCTTCGGCTCACCCGAGCCCAGGACCCGCGCACCGGTGGCTTTCAGATGGTCACGGGCGGCAAGGATGTCGTCCACCTCATAGCAGATGTGGTGGATCCCGCCGGAGGGGTTCTTTTCCAGAAATCCCAATATGGGGGAGTTTTCGCCAAGGGGATGCAGAAGTTCGATCTTGGTATTGGGCAATTCGATGAAGATCACCGTGACGCCATGGTCCGGTTCGGGCTGCGGCGCACCGACCTTGGCCCCCAAGGCGCCCCGGTATTGCGCCGCTGCGGCCTCAAGGTCCGGCACGGCTATGGCGACATGGTTCAAGCGGCCGATCATGCTGCGGTCTCCCTGCGGCGTGTGATGGGTGCGGTTATGGGCATGGAGGGGCGGCCTTGCAAGGGTCAGCCGGTCGCAGCCGTGTTAACCGGGCCTTTACCGGCAAAGTGCAACGGTAACGGAGTTGCAAGAGGTTGCCATGCCGTTTCCGCCTGACGTCCCCTATCCCCCGCAACCGCCGCTGGACGCCGAACGGTTGCCGTTGCGCGGGCTGACCCTTTTGGTCGTGGAAGACAGCCGCTTTGCCTGCGATGCCCTGCGGCTGATCTGCATCCGATCCGGTGCCCGTCTGCGGCGTTCGGAAACCCTGGCGGCGGCGCGGGCTTATCTTCTGGGCCACCGCCCTGACGTTGCGATCGTCGACCTCGGCCTGCCCGATGGCCGGGGAGAGGGGCTGATTTCGGATCTTGTCCGCGCCGGTCTGCCCGTTCTGGCGACCAGCGGCGACCCGGAGGGTCGTGATCCTGCCATGGTCGCCGGTGCCGCTGCCTTCCTGGACAAGCCGATTGGCAGCATTGGCGCGTTTCAGCGGCTGATCCTTGATCTGGTCGGCTATGGCGACGCCCAGTCGCGCACGGACAATGCCGCGCACAGCGCCCCACCCGCCGACCCACTGGCCTTTCGCGACGATCTGGCCCATGCCTCAACCCTGATTGCGGGGGCGGATATCGGCTATGCTACCGGTTTTCTGCGCAGCCTTGGCCGATCCGCCGGGGACCATGCGCTGGAAGAGGCGGCTTTGGCCGGTGACACAGTCCCTGGTAGAGCGGCGCTTGCCCAATTGGTCGCCGCCCGTCTTGCCCGTCCCCAGCGGGTATCTTGACCGGGCGTCAGACCCGTCCGGGGATCAGGGCTGGGTCGCTTGAAGCCCGGACCAGCCGTGTCAGGTCTGACAACCGTTCCCGCTGCCGTCCGGCGCGGTCAAAGTTCGTTGGGGACAGCCAAACGGCATAAGCCTCGGCCAACGCGGGCCATTCGCTGTCGATCACCGAAAACCAAGCTGAGTCGCGGTTGCGGCCCTTGATGACCATGTGCTGGCGGAACACCCCTTCAAAGCTGAACCCAAGGCGCTGCGCCGCGCGGCGTGAGGGCAGGTTCAGCGCGTTACACTTCCATTCATAGCGCCGGTAGCCCGCCTGAAACGCCCAGGCCATCATCAGGAACATCGCCTCGGTCGCGGCCACCCCGCGCTGCATTGCGGGCGCTATGCAAATATGCCCAACCTCGATCGACCCGGCCTCGGGGGTGATGCGCAGGAAACTGGCGATGCCGCCGCATTTGCCGCTGGCTATGTCGCGCAGCACGAAAAAGCGGGGGTCATCGCCCGACTCACGCTCTCGCGCCCAGCGGTGATAGGCCGAGGCTGAGGCGAAGGGGCCGTAGGGCATGTAGTCCCACAAGGCATCATGGCCCTGAAAGGCGGCGTGAAGGTCAAAGGCGTGGGCCTCGGCCTCCAGGGGTTCAAGCCGGACATGGCGGCCCAGGGTCACCGATCTGTCGGGGTGGCGGGGCGGCGTCCAGTTGGGAACAAGGTCGCCCAGTCTTGCATCGGTCACTGCCAAATCCCCCAAAACCCACGACAAGGCTATGCCGTCGGGGCCCTGGCTGGCAAGGTCACAGGATCAGGCTGGGCGAGGCTTCCATCCTGAGGCCGGGAAAGACGGTGCCTTCCAGGACGCCCCGGTCCAGCCCGTAAAGCCCGGCCAGCGCCTGGTCACCAAACAAACAGGTCCCGAAGGCCTGCCCATCGAGACCGTGTACGTGGAGTCGGGCTCCGAGATCGATCGCGAGATATACCTCTCGCTCACGCTGAACCGCGAGAAGGGCAAGATCGCCGTCATCGCTTCGGCGCGGCGGCGCATGGACATCGAGGAAGTTGCGCACAAGACGCCCGAGAAGATCCTCACGTTTGGCGCTGCACCCGGCTACCGGCTTCGAGGACTACCAGGCGCGCAAGCTCGGCATGAAGACCACCGGCAACGCCGGCGGCGCGCACAACCTGACGCTGTCGTCGCGCCTGACACAACCCGGCGACGACCT
>JAAUPC010000221.1 GCA_012036325.1 Paracoccaceae bacterium | reverse complement strand
GTGCAGCCTCGATGGCAGCGCCTACGCGGCGTGCACCTCGCCGCGCGCCATCGAGGTGACGCTGGAACTGGATGACTGGGCACGATCGAGCGCCTCATCCGAGGTTCCGCAGTGAGGGCCTCACCCCGGCGCGGCAAGGAGGCATTGCGGCGCTGACGGCGATACTGGTTGTGGCGATCGCCACGGTCCTGGCCGTCAACCTGCTCTGGCAGACCAGCGTCGACCTGCGCCGCACCGAAACACTCCTGCTGCAGGACCAGGCCCGCCAGTACAACCTCGGCGCGAGGAATTCGCGAGATTCGGGCTGGCGCGGCTTTGATCGCCAGCGACCAACGTGAAAAAGGCGTCGCCAAGATCGAGGCAGCTCCGGATCGTCTCCGCCGCGAGCACCCGGAGCGCTTGACCAGACCACGACACAAAGGTCCCGGGCCAAGGATCAAACGCGCGGATGCGGCGCTCGAGCCGCGACTGGTGACGGCGTACCTGCTCGATCCCGTCGGACGGGCGCAGAGGGACTCCAACCCGAATCGGATGCAGAGCAAGGTGTACTTCTCGGGGGGCGGCGGGCTCGTGGCGACGGCCGAAGACTACGCGAAGTTCGCGCAGATGCTGCTCTGGAAGGGGGTCTACGACCATCGGCGCATGCCGCTCGACGCGCACCAGCAGGAGATCTGGCGCGCCGTCGTGTACTTCACCAAGGACGGCCGGCGGATGTGCGCCGCGCGCGCGTTCCTGACCGGCTGGTTCGGCGTGCTGCTGCTGATCGGCTGGTCGGCGGCGTTCTACTATCACCTCTTCAACGGCATCCGGCACCTGTTCTGGGACGCGGGCTACGGCTTCGAAAAAACGCAGGCAAATGCATCGGCATGGGCGGTCATCGTCCTGACCGTTTTGCTGACGCTTGGATACTGGCTGACATTCTAGGAAATCGAGGACGTTCTGGTTGAAGAGCTCGGGCGTCTCGTCGAGCAGGTTCTGGATGCGGTGGTCAACATCTCGACGTCGCAGACGGTCAAAGGGGCGGAAGGCGTGCCGTTGCCGCGGTGCCGAAGGGTCGCCGTTCGAGGAGTTTTTCGAGGAGTTCTTCAAGAACCGCCGCGGTCAGGGCGAGCCATCCGATCTGGCCATCACCGAGGCCGGGCCGGGTCTGTACTTCTGGGGACGTGGGCGCGGCCAAGGCGCGGGGGGATAACGCCGAGTTTGAACGCCTGCGCGCGCTGGTGGCGGAAAAGAAAGCCGAAGGCGCGCGCTTGAGCGAAGAAGCCGACGCCGAAGACGCCCGCTTGCGCGATGCGCTTTCGCGGATCGCGAACTTGCCCTTGGACGATGTGCCCGAAGGCCCGGATGAAACCGGAAACGTGGAAATCCGCCGCTGGGGCACGCCCCCGGTGCTGGACTTCAAGCCCTTGGAGCATTTCGATATTCCGGCCGCCAAGGATGGCCTTGATTTCCAGACAGCGGCCAAACTTTCCGGCAGCCGCTTTGTTGTCCTGCGGGGCGCGGTGGCACGCGTCCACCGGGCCTTGGCGCAATTCATGCTGGACCTGCACACGTCTGAACACGGGCTTGCAGAAACCTGGACCCCGGTTCTGGTCAAGGAAGAGGCGATGTTCGGCACCAACCAGTTGCCGAAATTCGCCGAGGACAGCTATCAGACGACCAATGGCTGGTGGCTGATCCCGACCTCCGAGGTCACCCTCACCAACTCGGTTGCAGGCGACATCCTGGATGAGGCCGCCCTGCCCCTGCGCCTGACCGCGCATACCCATTGCTTCCGGTCCGAGGCGGGGTCGGCGGGCAAGGACACCTCTGGCATGCTGCGCCAGCACCAGTTCGAGAAGGTGGAGATGGTGACGATCTGCACCCCTGAAACCGCCCTGGCCGAACATGAGCGCATGACCAAATGCGCCGAGGCGGTGCTGGAGCGGCTGGGCCTGCCCTACCGTACCATCGTTCTGTGCACCGGCGACATGGGGTTCGGGGCGCAGAAGACGCATGACCTTGAGGTCTGGCTGCCGGGGCAGAATACCTACCGTGAAATCAGCTCCGTCTCCACCTGCGGACAGTTCCAGGCCCGGCGGATGAACGCACGCTACCGCGCCCCGGGCGGCAAGCCGGAATTTTTGGCGACGCTCAATGGATCCGGACTGGCTGTCGGGCGTTGTCTGATTGCGGTTCTGGAAAATGGGCAGCAAGCGGATGGGTCGGTCACCTTGCCCGAGGCATTGGTGCCTTGGCTGGGTGGAAAATCGCGGATCACGGCGGAGGGTCAACTGGTCTGATCCGAGAGCGCGCGCGTAAGAGAGTGATGATGAAAAGAAATGCGCTGATCCTGCTGATCGCCACGCTTGCCTTTGGCATCGCCCCGTTCATAACCCCGCCCTTCACCGGCTATGACCCGACTCTCTTCCCGGTGCAGATCGAGCGCCCGTCGATCCAGCCCGCAGGCTATGCCTTTGCGATCTGGAGTGTGATCTACCTTTGGCTGATCGCTCATGCGGGTTACGGGCTTTGGAAGCGGGCTGAAAACCCCGCCTGGGACGTGGTGCGGCTACCCTTGACGGTGGCTGTCGGCGTGGGTGCGGTCTGGCTTTGGATTGCCGGGCATAGTGCGGTCTGGGGGACGCTGACCATCTGGATCATGGCGGCGGGGGCAATCCTGGCCTTCCTGCGCGCTGATCCGGGCGTGGACCGCTGGATGCTGTCCGGCCCGACGGCGATCTTTGCGGGCTGGCTGTCGGCAGCCTCGGCTGTTTCAACCGGCGTGTTCATTGCGGGCTATGGCTGGCTGAGCGACACCGCCTCGGCCGCGGCAATGCTGGCGCTGGTGCTTGGGATTGCGGTGACTGTGCAAATGCGACGCCCGCAGATGCCGGTCTATGGGTTGACGGTGATCTGGGCGTTGATCGGCGTGATCGTGGCCAATGCCAGTGCCAACCTGACCGTGGCGGTGCTGGCGGCCTCTGGCATTGCCGTGATGGCCGCAACCTTGTGGACCAGCCGCAAAGCCTAGCGCTTCGGGCTGATCCCGGCCTTGCCGTCCATGTGCTTGCGCAGGCGGCTGGGCGTGTGGAACTTCTGGTCCTTGAACGGGTTCTTCGTCGACTGGCTGCGGAAGAAGAGGCGGATCGGCGTGCCCGGCATGTCGAAATGTTCGCGCAAGCCATTGACGAGATAGCGTTTGTAGCTGTCGGCAAGCTCATCAGGGCGGGAACACATGATGACAAAGCCCGGCGGACGGGTTTTGGCTTGGGTCATGTAGCGTAGCTTGATCCGGTGGCCGCCGGGGGCCGGTGGCGGGTGCGCTTCGGTCATCGCCCCGAGCCAGGTGTTCAACCGCGCGGTCGGGATGCGGCAGTTCCAGACGTCATGCGCTTTGCGGATCGCGTCATGCAGGCGGTCAAGGCCCCGGCCGGTCTTGGCGGACACGGTGACCAGAGGCGCGCCGCGCAATTGGGGGAGGAGACGGTCAAACATCTCTTTCAACTCGGCCAGCTTGCCCTGCTTTTCGTCTTCAAGGTCCCATTTGTTCACCGCAACCACCACCGCCCGGCCTTCGGTTTCGGCGAAGTCGGCGATGCGCAGGTCCTGCACTTCGAAGGGAATTTCGACGTCGAGGAGGACGACGACCACTTCCGCAAAGCGCACGGCGCGGATGCCGTCCGAGACGCTGAGTTTTTCCAGCTTCTCGGTGATGCGGGCCTTCTTGCGCATGCCTGCGGTGTCAAAGATGCGGATCGGGGTGCCCTGCCAGTCAGCGCGGACGGAAATCGCATCGCGGGTGATCCCGGCCTCTGGCCCCGTCAGCAGACGGTCATAGCCCAGGATCTTGTTGATAAGGGTGGATTTTCCGGCGTTCGGACGGCCGATTACTGCGATCTGCAGCGGTTTCTTCGCGGTCGGGTGGTGGGCGGTTTCATCCGCGTCCAGTTCCGCCTCTTCCTCACTCAGGTCGATGTCGACTTCGGGCGAGTTCTCGGCCTCACGCTCGGCGAATTCGCCTTCGAGGGGCTTAAGCTCACGGTAAAGGTCATCCATGCCTTCGCCATGTTCGGCAGAGATGCGGATCGGATCGCCGAGGCCCAAGCTGTAAGCCTCTAGCGCGCCGCTATCGCCCGCCTTGCCTTCGGCCTTGTTCACCGCAAGGAACACGCGGGCGTTCTTCTTGCGCAGGATTTCGGCAAAAACCTCATCGGTCGGGGTCACGCCCGCGCGGCCGTCGATGACGAAAAGACAGGCATCGGCCATTTCCACCGCGCGTTCGGTCAGGCGGCGCATGCGCCCCTGAAGGCTGTCATCGGTGACTTCTTCAAGCCCCGCCGTATCGATCACGGTAAAGCGCATGTCGAACAGTTTCGCATCGCCTTCGCGCAGGTCGCGGGTCACGCCGGGCTGGTCATCGACCAGCGCAAGCTTGCGCCCGACAAGGCGGTTGAAGAGGGTCGACTTGCCCACATTGGGGCGGCCCACGATGGCGAGGGTAAAGCTCATGTCTTAGTTCCGGCAATGGCGAAGGGGCTGCCATACACGGGAAGCGCCCTAGCGGAAAGCGTGAAGTTGCCCGTTGCCGCCCACGACGTAAAGGACACCGCCCGCCACCGCTGGCTGGGTCGCGGCCCGCCGGGGATTTCGGTGCTGTGGGTCAGGGTGCCATCCACCGGATCAAAGGCGCGCAAGAGACCGTCCGAGGACACCACCATGATCCGCCCACCGGCCAGAACCGGCCCGTAATGGGCGTAAATCCCTTTGCGGCGCTTGATCTTGTCATTGGTGAAGTAGGGCATCTCAACCGCCCAGATTACGGCACCGGTTTCGGCATCGAGCCGCACCAGTTCCGCCTGATCGTTCACCAGGAAGATCGACCCACCGGCCAGGGCAACCGGGCCAAGCGCACCTTCGCCGGCAGACCAGATGCGGTCACCCGAAGAGGCCGACATGGCCACGGTCCGCCCGGCGGCGGAACCTGCGTAAAGCACCTTGCCGTCGATCACCGCGTCGCCCGTGACGTCTGAGGTGAACGCATAGGCGCGGCCCAGACGCTTGCCCGCCAAGGAGGCCTGCCAGATCTTGGTGCCGCCGCCCAGCTTGAGGACGGCCATCAGGTCGCCTGCGCTGGTCGGGAAGATCACCGCGCGGTCACCCACGCTGGGGGCTGCCGTGCCCACATAACCGCTTGTGCCGGGGGTGCCCGGAACCTGCCAGATCACCTTGCCGGTCGCGGCCGCAATCGCCCAGGCCGACCCGTCGCGCCCGCTGACATAGACCGCCTCGCCATCGGTGGCCGGTGCGCCCGATACCGGGGCGTCGACCCGCTGACGCCAAAGGACCTGGCCGGAGGTTGCGTCAAGCGCCACGACCTCACCATAACCGGTGGTGACGAAAAGGCTGTTCCCGGATGTGGCCAGACCGCCGCCGGATACACCTCCGCCCGCGTCAAAAGCGGGCGTCAGGTCGGCGGACCACAGGGTCTGTCCGGCGGTGGAGGTAGCGGTGACGAGCGTCCCGGCGTCCACCGTGAAAACGCGCCCGCCCGATACGATAGGCGCAGCGGCGATGCGGTTCTTGCGGCTGCTGCCCGAGCCGATATTCGCGCTCCACACCCGGGCGGGCGCGGGGCTGAGGGCGGCATGCGGCATCAGGTGGCGCGCGTTTCCGGCGCGATGGGTCCAATCGCTGTTCGTCGTGGCAGGCAGCGAGATCGGCTGGCTTTGGTTTTCGGCTGCGGGCGGCGCTGTCGGTGCGGGCTTGCCTTCGACCGGAACGCTGTCCTCCAAGGACGCGCGGATCGGGAAACGTTCGCCCTGCAGGATCGGCTCTCTCTCGGCACAAGCTGCCAGAAGCGCGAGAATGCCTACGCCGGTCATCAGCTTGATCGTCATGCCTGCCACCTGAAAGGATCTGTCCGCTGCACCCATCACCTGCCTCAGCCGCCCGAGAGGTCGGGCGGGGTGCCGGCCCAGCGCTGTCACCACTTGCCCAAGCCGCCCGCGAAGCGCGCCCGAGGCCTCTTGGTCCTGCATCAGTGTCGAAAGCGCGGAGATCGCGTCGTCCGTCTTGCCTTCTTCGATCAGAAGATAGCCAAGCTGTTCCTCGGCCAGCACCCGGTAGGGACGGCCA
>JAAUPC010000220.1 GCA_012036325.1 Paracoccaceae bacterium | reverse complement strand
GGTGGCCGGGGCTTGCGCCGCGCACGGCAGGGCAACAAACGTCAGCACGGCAGCCATGAAATCCCTGCGACGCCCGGGGCTCATGACGGCCACTTCCAGACGATCAGCGCCGCCACCGCGGCAGGCAGGCCGAACATGCCGAGAAAGATCGGCGCTTCCTGCGCGACGGTGTAGCCCGCGCGCTGGACGCCGATCCACATGTTCAGTGCGGCGCCCAGCAGCCACAGGCCGATGAACACCTTGGCGCCCGCTGCAACACCCAGGCCCCAGGCGTGGCCGAGCAGCGTGCAGGCCAGCAGCAGGCTGAAGGCGCCTCCAAGAACGATCGCGCTGTGCATCGAAGACTCCTTTCGAACGCTGTGCGGCGGCCCCGCCGCGTCGGCGATTCTGAGCGCGCGCGAAGCCGCCGCGTCGGCCAATCGGTGGGATGGTTCATCCAGGATTGATGAACAATCGCGCGCATGGACCGCATCGACGCGCTGCGCACGTTCGTACACATCGCCGAACTCGGCAACTTCAAGGCCGCGGCCGAGGCGCTGGGCCTGCCCGCCCCCCTGACGCAAGGCGCGGTCGTTGCGTCAGACGCGTTCTTTCCCTTTGCCGACGGGCTGATTGCCGCAGCCGAGGCGGGGGCGACCGCCATTATCCAGCCCGGCGGGTCGATGCGCGATGATGAAGTGATTGCTGCCGCCGATGCGGCAGGCCTTGCGATGGTCTTCACCGACATGCGCCATTTCCGGCACTGACATGCGCCGCTTCTGGATCACCGCCGCGGCCACCTTTGGCATCGACCAGGCCTTGAAGGCCGCCGTCGTTCACGGCCTTGACCTGATCAACCGGGGCGAGATTGACGTGCTTCCCCCCCTCCTCAACCTACGGATGGCCTGGAACTACGGGGTGAACTTCGGCCTCTTTGCCGGACAGTCCGATACGGTGCGCTGGGTGCTGATCACGATTGCGCTGGTGATCTCAACCTGGGTCATCTGGTGGATGAGGAAGGAACGCGGCAACTGGAAGGCCGAAGTGTCGGGCGGACTTCTGGTCGGGGGGGCGCTTGGCAATGTGATTGACCGCATTGTCTATGGCGCAGTGGCCGATTTCCTGAACATGTCGTGCTGCGGGATCGAGAATCCTTATGCCTTCAACGTGGCCGACATTGCCATCTTTGCCGGGGCGCTGGGGCTGGTCTTCTTTGCCAGCAGTGAACCGAAAGGCGGAAAACCTGCCCGCCCACGGCGCTAAAGACCCCGTGACGGGGCCTGCGCTTTAGGCTAAGACGTGGCAAAGACGGGTGCAAAGACGGGCGCGGAGGCGGCGAATGCGGGCAGCAAAGGGCAGGGCGATCATCGCGGTGACAGCGGTGCTGACGCTTGCCGCTTGCGGTGACGACACGCCCTCGTTGATGAATCTGCGCAGTGGCCAGGGGCCGGACGAATTTGCCATTGTGCCGCCCAAGCCCTTGCAAATGCCCGAAAGTCTTGCCGAACTGCCGGAACCCACCTTGGGCGGCAGCAACCGCGCCGATCCGCAACCCTTTGATGAGGCGATTGTCGCACTTGGTGGCAACCCCGCGACCGCAGGGGGCATTCCCGCTGGTGACGGTGCGCTTTACAGCCACGCCGCCCGCTTTGGGGTTGAGGCGGGGATCCGCTCGACCCTTGCCTCGGAAGACCTGGAATGGCGGCGCGACAACAATGGCCGCATCCTCGAACGGCTCTTCAACGTCAACGTCTATTACAAGGCCTATCGCAAGCAGCGGCTGGACCAGCAGGCCGAACTGGCCCGCTGGCGTGCGCTGGGGCTGAAAACCCCCTCCGCCCCGCCGCGCAAGGATGGCGAAGAGTAACAAGCCCGTTTGCAGGGCTTGAAACCGGGCCCCAGGCCCGCACCTATTCCCCAAAGCCCGCGCGAGGATGCTATGCCCGGAAAACCTGGCCCGATGACTGGTCTGATGGTCGGTCTCTTCGCGGCCTTCGCATTTGCGATGCCTGTAGCGGCGGAGCCGGTGACCACGTTCCGCCTCGACAACGGGCTCGACGTGGTGGTGATCGAGGATCACCGCGCCCCGGTCGTGGTGCAGATGATCTGGTATCGTGTCGGGGCCGCTGATGAACCGGCTGGCCATTCCGGCATCGCGCATTTTCTGGAACACCTGATGTTCAAGGGAACCGAAAAGATCGGCCCGAACGAATTTTCCGGCATCGTTGAGGCGCAGGGCGGCGATGACAATGCCTTCACCTCTTGGGACTACACCGCCTATTTCCAGCGCGTCGCCGCTGACCGGCTTGATCTGGTGATGGGGCTTGAGGCTGACCGGATGCGCAACCTGCGCCTGATGGAAGAGGATGTGGTGACCGAACGCCAGGTGATCCTGGAAGAACGCGGCCAGCGCACCGACAGCAGCCCCGGTGCCCTTCTGTCCGAACAGATGCGCGCGGCGCAGTTCATGAACCACCCTTACGCCATCCCGATCATCGGCTGGCGGCATGAGATGGAGGAATTGTCGCGCGAAGACGCCCTGGACTACTACCAGCGCTTCTACGCCCCGAACAACGCGACCCTCGTCATCGCGGGCGACGTCGAACCCGAAGCCGTCCGCGCGCTTGCGGAAAAGCACTATGGCCCCATCGCCCCCAGTGACGGCATCATCCCGCGTGACCGCCCGCAGGAACCGCCGCAGCTTGCCGAACGCCGTATGACCCTGGCGGATGAGCGTGTGTCCGAACCTTACGTCTTCCGCACCTACCTTGCCCCCGAACGCGACCCCGGCGCGCAGAAAGAGGCCGCCGCCCTGACGGTTCTGGCCGAGCTTCTGGGCGGATCTGGCCAGACCTCAGTCCTCGCCCGCGCGCTGCAGTTCGACAGCCAGACCGCCGTCTACGCCAGCGCCTTCTACGACGGCAGCAGCATTGACGATGGCACCTTTGGCCTGATCGTTGTGCCCGCCCCCGGTATCAGCCTTGCCGATGCCGAAGCCGCGATGGACGGGGTCGTTGCCGATTTTCTGTCCACCGGCCCCGACCCGGCAGCCCTTGAACGCATCCGCACCCAGGTCCGCGCCGGGGATATCTACGCCCGCGACGACGTCAACACCCTGGCTCGCCGCTATGGCGAAGGGCTCAGCATCGGGCTGTCGATTGAAGATATCGACAGCTGGGACGAAGCCCTGTCTGCCGTGACCGAGGCGGATATCATGGCCGCAGCGACCAAGGTCTTTGACCGCCGCAACGCCGTTACCGGCTGGCTGACCCGGCCCGAGGCCGAAGCCGCCCCCGCAGAAGAGGCAACCGAATGATCCGCGCCGTTTTCGCCGCCGTCCTGGCGCTTGCCCTTCCTGCCGCCCTGCCGGTCCATGCCGAAATGCAGATCAAAGAGGTCATCTCGCCCGGCGGCATCACCGCCTGGCTGGTGGAAGACCACAATATCCCCTTCACCGCGTTGGAGATTCAGTTCCGCGGCGGCACCGCGCTTGACGTCCCCGAAAAGCGCGGCGCCGTGAACTGATGACCGCGCTTCTGGAAGAAGGTGCTGCCGATCTTGACAGCCGTGGCTTCGCCGAGGCGCGGGATGCGCTGGCGGCCGAATTCACCTTTGACGCCGGCACCGATTCCATCGGTGTCTCCGCCCGCTTCCTGACCGAAAACCGCGATGCCGCCCTGACCCTGCTGCGCAGCGCGCTGGTGGACCCCCGGTTTGACCAGGACGCCATCGACCGCGTGCGCGAACAGGTCCTGTCGATCCTGCGGTCGAACGAAAAGGACCCTGACACCCTCGCCTCTGACGCCTTCGATGCGCTGGCCTTTGGCAGCCATCCCTATGGCTCCTCCGGCGATGGCACACTGGAAACCATCACCGCCCTGACCCGCGATGACATTCTGGCCGCGCACAAGGGGGCACTGGCCCGCGACCGGATCTATGTCGCCGCCGCCGGGGACATCACCGCCGAAGAGCTTGGCCCCCTGCTTGACCAGCTCTTGGGCGACCTGCCCGCCACGGGCACCACGCTGCCACCCCGGGCCGAGTATCTTCTGCCGCCGGGCAGACCGTGATCGACTTTCCCACCCCCCAAGCCTCGGTCCTCTTCGGGCACAACGGCATTGCCCGGGATGACCCGGATTTCTTCGCCGCCTTCATCCTGAACGAAGCCTTCGGCGGTGGCCGCTTCACCGCCCGCCTGATGTCTGAGGTCCGCGAAAAGCGAGGCCTGACCTATGGCATTGGCAGCTACCTTATCGGGATGGACCAGGCCGAGCTTTACATGGGCCAGTTCTCCGCCTCGAACGACAAGGTCGCCGAAGCGATTGCTGTCGTGCGCGAAGAATGGGCCCGCATCGCAGCCGATGCCCTGACTGAAGAAGAGCTTGCCACGACCAAGACCTACCTGACTGGCTCCTACCCGTTGCGCTTTGACGGCAATGCCCGCATCGCCAACATCCTTGTCGGCATGCAGATGGATGACCTGCCGATCGACTATCCCGTCACCCGCAACGCCAAGATTGAAGCGGTGACGATGGACGACATCCGCCGCGTGGCAAAGCGCCTCTACCAGCCTGAGGCGCTGCATTTCGTGGTCGTGGGCCAGCCGACTGGTCTTTGATCAGCCGGGTATCACGACTCTTCTGCGAAGAGTCGGGGTTCTGCCATCGAAGCGCGAAATCCCGAATTTTCGCAGAAAATTCGTGCTGCCGGGCGGTCAGAAGACGGCATGTGCCCCGCGGTCATCGCCCGCCTCGCCGCGCAGCATCGCGGCGTAGTGGTCGTCCAGCCGGTCCTTGCCAAACTCCGGCGTGGCCACGGCATCATAGCGTGTGCCGTCCCAGACCAGCATGGATTCGGTCGCGTAATACCGCCCGATCCGCGCCAGTTCCGCCTTGGCCTGAAGCTTCGCCGACAGAACGCCCCCCAGTGCCAGCCCGGCAATGATAGCGTCCATCAGCGCCAACGGCACCCGCTTGACCGGCACTGGCCTTCCCGTCAGCCGTTCCAGCATCGCCACCTGATCCAGGGGCGTGATCGCTGGCCCCGGCCCGCCGATGGGCAGGATGCGATTGGCCTTGCCGGGATCGGTCAGGCACAGCGCCAGATAGCGGCCAAGGTCTGCATCGGAAATCGGCTTGCAGGCCGTCAGCCGCCCGTCGCCAAAGACCAGAAACGGTTTGCCCGCCTGCACCCGCGCCACCTGACCGGACAGCGACTTGAAATAAGCCGTCGCCCGGACGATGGACCAGGCCAGTGGCGACGCCATCAGATCCGCCTCAAACGCCAGCTTCGCGCGCTGAAACTCCAGCAGGGGTTTCTGCACGCAGATCGCCGACAACAGCACGAACTGCCCCACCCCGACGCCACCGCCGCCTGCAACACTGCCGCCGCAGCGAGCGCCCGATGCGCCACCCCCAGCGCCGTCGCCGCCTGTTGCAAAAGCAGATACACCTAAAGTTTCGAATGCCCTGGAAAAAAAGGCGGAAATAGAGAAAAAGAAAGAGATCGAAAAGAAACAAAAAGATCGCGAAACCGAAGAAAAAACGAGGCAAAAAGAAGAGAAGCTATTGAAGGAGCAGGCGCTTAAGAAAGACGCAGAGAAAAAACAGGCCGATGCGAGAGCTAAAGAAATTGCAGACGCGAAAGAGCGTGCCGCGAAAGAGCAGCGCGAGGAAAAGGCGCGTCACGAGCTTGCCGAAAAAGCAGCACGCGAAGCACGCGATCGTGCAGCGGCGGCTGAAGCCGCCGATCGCGCCGCGAAGGAGAGTGCGGCGCGCGCGCGCGCGAAAGCGGAAGGCGCCGGGGTGAAGATTCTCGCCTACGAAATGCCGAAGGACCCGAAGCAGCCCTGGAAGACCAAATTGCTCGACGAGTCGTTGCACAAGACGCACAACTTTGACGCGAAACGGACACCTTCCGAGATGGGCTTGTTGACAGAACTTTTTCGACGGGCGCCGGGAGCGAAAAGAAGTCTGCATCCGACACACAGCGTCACGGCGTTGGGGCCGCTGGCCGAACAATTGACAGCCACGCATCACCAGGCGACAACACCATCGGGTCGCGGCACGCCATTGAAATTATGGCCCAGCGAAAGACAGTGATTGTGGGACTAGGCGTGGAATACTACCGTTGCTTAACAC
>JAAUPC010000219.1 GCA_012036325.1 Paracoccaceae bacterium | reverse complement strand
GCCACCGGCTGCGGCAGCGCGCCGCCCTGGCCGGTCACTGGCGGCTCATCAATCGCCATCGCGATGCCGCCGGTATCTTCGCTTGCCGGGGTCGCCACCGATTGCGACAACCAGTCGATGGCCGACAAGGGGCCGCCGCCCTCTTGCGCGGCAAGCGGAGCCGTTCCGGCCAGCAGCACCAATAGACCCGCCGTCTTAATCCGCATTCAACACCACTGGCTTTGTCACCTCACCCTGGATGGGTGAAAGATCGCCAAGATACGCATAGCCAGCCAAGCCGATGCCCCCGATTATCACCAGCAAAACCAGTGCTTTGATGACCCGACCCATGGCGTTGCCCTTCCTCGACTTTAGCGTGGGGCAGCTTGATCCGCCCGACTTTTCTTGCCGCACCGGGCGCGGATTGCGCGCCCAGAGCGGGTGTGATGCACAATCTATATAGCATTCCGCAAGACTTCACGCCATTCAGGGGGAATATTTCCCGCAAGGTCGGCAAGGTCATGCGGGCCCGGACAGATGGACGCAATGGCACAGTTGACGAAGACCGTGGTCATGGTCGGAATGATGGGGGCGGGCAAGACTGCCGTCGGCACCGCGCTTGCGCGGCTTCTGGGGGTAGACTTCCGCGATTCCGATGAGGAAATCACCCGGGCCGCCAATCGCAGCATTGCCGAAATCTTCGAACGCGATGGTGAGCCGTTCTTTCGCGCCCGCGAACCGAAGTGATCGCCCGCCTGCTGCGGGGCACGCCTTGCGTCCTTTCCACCGGAGGCGGGGCCTTCCTCTCGGCGGCGAATCGCGCCTTGGTGCATGAGGTGGGCGTGTCCGTCTGGCTGCGCGCCGACCTTGATCTTCTCTGGCAACGTGTCCGCCACAAGACCACCCGCCCGCTTCTGCGCACCCCAAACCCGCGCGAAACCCTGCGCGCGCTTTACGAGGCGCGCCTACCCTTCTATGCCGAGGCCGATCTGGCCGTGGACAGCGCTGCCGAATTGTCGGTGGAAGACATGGCCATCCGGGTGCGGGAAGCCCTGCGCACCCGGCCGGACGTGCTGGAAGGATAAGCGATGAACCATGTGGCGGTCGACCTTGGGACCCGGTCTTATGAAGTCAGGATTGGCGAAGGCCTGATCGCGCGGGCCGGGGCCGAGATTGCCCCGATCTTGCGCCGCAAGCGGGTGGCCATAGTCACCGATGAAACCGTGGCCGCCGCGCATCTACCGGCCCTGACGGCAGCTTTGCAGGCCGAGGGCATCGCCTCTTCGTCTTTGGCCCTGCCTGCGGGTGAAGGCACGAAAAACTGGCACAACCTTGCCCGCTGCACCGAATGGCTGCTTGAAGAGCAGGTTGAGCGGCGGGATGTCGTGTTGGCGCTTGGGGGCGGGGTGATCGGCGATCTGGTGGGGTTTTCCGCCGCCATCCTGCGGCGCGGCGTGCGCTTTGTGCAGCTGCCGACAACGCTTTTGGCGCAGGTCGACAGTTCCGTCGGCGGCAAGACCGGGATCAACACTGCGCAAGGCAAGAACCTGGTCGGGGCCTTCCATCAGCCAAGCCTCGTGCTGGCCGATATCGGCGCGTTGGACACGCTGCCCGACCGTGACCTTTTGTCCGGCTATGGCGAGGTGGTGAAATACGGGCTTCTGGGCGATGCCGCCTTTTTTGACTGGCTGGAAACCCACGGCCCCGCACTGCGCCATGGCGACACTGCTGCCCGGCTGCGTGCGGTGACCCGGTCGGTTGAGATGAAGGCCGGGATCGTCAGCCGCGATGAGACGGAGGAAGGCGAACGCGCGCTCCTGAACCTAGGCCATACCTTCTGCCATGCCCTTGAAAAGGCGACGGGATATTCCGACCGCCTGCTGCATGGTGAAGGCGTTGCCATTGGCTGCGCGCTGGCATTCGAGCTTTCCTCGCGCCTTGGCCTGTGCAGTCAGGAAGACCCCAGCCGCGTGCGCGCCCATCTGCGCAGCATGGGCATGAAGGTGGACCTGGCTGATATCCCGGGCGATTTGCCGGGGGCCGAGGCGCTGGTCACCCTGATGGGGCAGGACAAGAAGGTGATCGACGGGCGCTTGCGCTTTATCCTGGCGCGCGGGATCGGCGCTGCTTTCGTGGCCGAAGACCTGCCAGGCGATGCGGTCCTGCAGCTGTTGCGCGACGCGCTGGGCGGGCGCTAAGGCCCCAGAAACTCTAGCACCGGCTGCAGACTGACGGCCGGCGCTTCTTCCTGCGGGACATGGCCCAGGCTGGGCAGCACGACCAGCCGCGCATTGGCTAGGTTGGCAAGGTAGTCTTGTGCATTGGCCACCGGGATCATCGCGTCGTTTTCACCCCACAAAAGCAGCACCTGCACCTTTATGCCTTGCAGATAGGGTTCCGGCGGGACCAGCACGGTCTGGCGCATCCGGTCCAGCATCGCCTGCCGGTTTCCCGGGGCCAGGAGCAGGGCGTGGTAGCGTTCGACCACCGCATCGCTCAGGCGGCTGGGGTCGGCGTAGGCCGCGGCAATGTTCGGCCTGAGCGCCCATTTCGGCAGGGCGTATGTCATCGCCTCAAGGACAAAGGGCACGGCGGGCGGCTTGCCATAGTCAAAGCCGGGGCTCGCGTACCCATCGGGGGCGATCAGCACCAGACGCTCCATCCGGTCAGGATGTGCGGCGGCAAAGCGCCAGGCCAGCCGCCCGCCGATGGAGTTGCCACCGATGGTCGCGCGCTTGATGCCCAGATGGTCCAGCACAGCCAGAAGCTGCGTGACGCCCCGTTCATCACTGTAATTCCGGTCAGAATCGGGGCCGGACAGACCCGCGCCCGGCATGTCATAGCGGATCACGCGGTGGGTTGCGGCCAGCCCCTCGGCCCAGCCGTCAAAGGTGTGCAGGCTGGACCCGACCCCATGAAGGAGGACGATGGCCGGGCCATCCCGTGGCCCCTCATCCCGCAGATGAAGGCGCACACCGGCGATATCGACCTGATCGCCCGGCCCCCGCAGATAAAGCGCTTCCAGCGCCGCGCGCGGGCGGTCGGGCGTGTAAAGCAAGACCGCAAGGCCGGCCAGCAGTATCATCAGGCCCGCAAGGCCCTTGCCCAAAATCCGTTTCACGCGTGCGTTCATTTACATGGGTATAGCGCGCGGCTCGGCAAAGGCCACCGGTCAGAACAACAGCTTGTAGAGGTTGCTATTGGTGTCGGTCGCGCGGCTGGTGCCGCTGGCGGTGCTTGAGCCGATGATTAAGGTGCCCTGCACCCGGGTGCCATCGGCGCAGAGGGCGTAGATCTCTATCCCTCACCCTCGCGACGGCGGCGTTTTCGGTGCCAGGCCTAGAACTGTGAATGAAGGCCCAAGCTGGCTTCGACCGCCTTAGTATCATACTGCGCGATGTTTGATCGGGTGCGGGTTCCAACCACATTGAACACCGGCGAAAACCCCATGACGTTGACGCCGTCGAGCCGCAGGCTCAGCCCCAAGCTGGCGATGCGGTCATCGCGCTGCCCTTTTAGGTCCAGGACGAAACTGTCAAAATCTTTGGCTCCAAGACCAAGGGTCACGGTTGGGAGAGCCCCGAAGACGCGCCAAGCGGGGGTCACGCTTGCGCTTGCATAGGCCTCTTGGAAGGTTTCGGAGTCAAGAAACGACCGGGTTTCTCGCGCCTGCAGGGTGAAGCGCCAAATGCCGCCTTGCGCCGTCTTCAAGGCCAGGGCGGCGCTTGCTTCGACCACCTTGGCATCCGCGCGCGCCGTGCTTTGGCTCACCTGGTCTTCAAAGCTGACCCCAAGCCCCAGCTGGCCGCGCCGCAAAAGAAAGTCTTGCCTGGCTGAGACTTTGCTATAGCGGTACCAGGGCTCTCTGCCAGATTCCACACGCCCGACACTGACCGAAACGGATGTTGGCCCAAGCCCATCCCGCAGCAGCCACTGATGGCGCAGGGCAAGATCGCCGTTGACATAGGCGTAGTCGCTGCCTGACGCCTCCGGGGCTGCTGCGCGCGCTTCCGACGACAATTGATAAGTGCGCCCGTAGAGATACAGGCTGAGACTTGTCCGGTGCCTTGGGCCGCTTGCCAAACGGTAAGCCAGGTCGATGTAACCGGACGCTTCGGTGCCCGACAACGGGCGGCGGTCGGCTGGCAATGGAAAGCGCAGGGGAAGGCCGTCCGGCGTCAGTATGCCTTCAAACGTCAAGTATTCCTGTGTGGTCCCGTCATTGACATTGTTGGAAGGGGCCAGGTTGAACCCGAAGTTCAATGTCAGCGGGCTGGCGTCCCTGGTGTATTGAAAGACCTCGCGCAACGCCGCAAGCTCGGCATCGGTCTTTGCATGTCGAAAGGCACGCCGCAGCCACCATTGCGCTGCCATAGGACGGCCCTCCTCCAGCCGCATCAGAGCGATCGAAAACAACCTTTGGTAGTCTGGGCTTGACGCGCTGTCCTGCGCGCAAAGCGGCCCGAGCCCGAGCCAGACCACAGCCAAAACGCCACAGATTCCTGTGCGCAAGGTCCTTTGCCACTTTCGAAATCCTGTAGACATCCCGACCTTCGCTGAATAACCTTTCAATAACATCTGGAATCGTTAACGCAACTGAAAGGAGAATTTATGCGAGTTTTCCTTGCCATTGCCGCACTTGTGATTTTGCCTGCCTGTGGCGGGGGGTCGAGCGGATCCTCCTCTGGCACCGGCCCAATTCTGCTGCCGCCGCCTCCCAGCACGGCCGAGAACAACACTTTCGGGGGTCTTCTGAACGGCGTCCGCGCAGACAATAACCGGGCCCCATTGACTTACGATTCTCGTCT
The DNA here is from genome assembly GCA_012036325.1 of Paracoccaceae bacterium. Taxonomy (GTDB): domain Bacteria; phylum Pseudomonadota; class Alphaproteobacteria; order Rhodobacterales; family Rhodobacteraceae; genus Tabrizicola. The sequence continues at coordinate 1,342 of JAAUPC010000219.1, read as the reverse complement.
TGGCGTAGCCGCGCAGTCGCATGCGAATGACATGTTGGCGAATAATTTCTTTGATCACACGGGGTCGAATGGGTCCGAAGTATGGGACCGGGCGAAGGCAGCAGGGTACAATTGGACGACCATTGGTGAGAACATCGCCCAAGGCCAGCAAAGCATGCAGGCTGCGATGACCTCTTGGACCAACTCGCCCGGACACCACGCCAACAACATTGACCCAGACTTTGAAGATTTCGGCCTTGCCAGGTCGGGCAGCGGTGGTCAGTTGCGCTGGGTGCTGGTCCTTGGCGCCGAAAACTGAACGGCCAAAATCCTGTCGTGAAATCCGCCGTTTGCGCGCTCCATCTGATGGCGGGCATGGACGCCAATACAGTTGGTCGTTTGCAGCGCCTTCTTGCGCGGTCGGTTCTCGTTCAGTTTCTGGGCAGAGGGTTAGTGCCCTTGGGCGGGTGATACGGGCGCAACCTAAGAGCGCCTGCCACGTTTCAATCTCGGCTGCCGTCGTGATTTCGCAGTCCAGCGCGGGAAAGCGGATTGGTTGGTGCGTGCGAACCTTGCCCCGGTGGGGCACTTTCCGGGGCACTTCGGCCGCCGACCCTCGTCTTCAGAACAAGAGCTTGTAGACATTCCCATTGGTATCGGTCGCGCGGCCGGTGCCGCTGGCGGTGCCTGAGCCGATGATGAAGGTGCCCTGCACTCGGGTGCCATCGGCGCAGACGGCGTAAATCTCGCCATCATTCACGCCCGCGACGGTTTCACTTTCGGCCCCCAGTTCCCCCCCGGTTTTCTTCCAGGTCAAGGACAGGCCCTGGCTTCGCGACACGGTCTTTGGGGTCAGCGAGGACCACGTCCCCTCACAGCGCCCACGCTCGGGCAGGCGGAAGGTCAGGGGGCCTGAGGTGCCCTTGACGTTGCTCGCCTTCGCCTCGATCACCAGGGTCGGATCGGCACGCGAAATCTCGCCCTCCAGCGGGTAAAACTGCATGCTGGTCGTATCCGCGCCGCAAGCGGTCAGGAAAAGCAGGGCGGCGGCGGCAAGGGGGCGGTGGCTCACGTCACTGGACCTTTCTGTCACACGCGGAATGTGGGGGAAGGTTGGCTGGGGCGCTAGGATTCGAACCTAGGTATGTCGGTACCAAAAACCGATGCCTTACCACTTGGCGACGCCCCAACCGTGCGGCGGTGTTTAGCGAAGGCCCCCGGGGGGTGCAAGGGGGATGACGCGAATTTTCACCGCTTGTCCGGGGCGGGCCACGCCGTTAGGCAGGGGGCATGCAATGGGACGCAATCATCCTTGGGGCCGGGGCCGCCGGCATGATGGCCGCGGTCGAGGCCGGGCGGCGCG
>JAAUPC010000218.1 GCA_012036325.1 Paracoccaceae bacterium | reverse complement strand
CGCATCCGGGTGGTGCGCATCCTTGCCCTTGGCCTGCGCCGCGGCCCCGCGACTGAGGCGCAGGCGCTCTACTTCGACCTTGAACCGCCCTCTGCGATGCCGGACCCGCTTGAATGATCCGAGCGCCTGCTCTACCTACCCAAGCAACATTTTCTTTCGGGGCCGTCCCATGACCTATGTCGTCATCGACAACTGCATCGCCTGCAAATACACCGACTGCGTCGAAGTCTGCCCGGTGGACTGCTTTTACGAAGGCGAGAACATGCTGGTCATCCATCCGGATGAATGCATCGACTGCGGCGTCTGCGAACCCGAATGCCCCGCCGACGCGATCCGCCCGGATACAGAGCCGGACATGGAAAAATGGGTGACCTTCAACCGCAAATATGCCGTGGCCTGGCCGGTGATCGTGACGAAGAAAGATCCGCTGCCCGGCTATGAAGAGCGGGACGGTGAGACCGGGAAGCTTGAGAAATACTTCTCGGAAACGCCCGGGGCAGGGGGCTGACAACCCTTACAGGTGCATGCCGATTCGCGCATGCCTGCCGTGACGAAAGCGGGAAGCGGCTGAAAACTGCGGAATTCCATGGACTTGGCGGCAGATTCGGCCGCGCCGTGCCAGTTGGAATCACCGCGTTTTTGTGTTATGCTTTGTTTACAAACAAGCATGGAAGCCTGACATTCGGCTTAGCGCAACGCGTCTGAGCCCATTTTTTTGTGACAAATCTGCGCTTTGCTCCGGATCCTTGCGGTCTGGCTCTGGCCCGTTTGTCGCAAAGACAGGTTTCCCATCTGGGGAATGCACTGAATGACCAAACTGAAGAAGCCTGAATTCCGTCCGAACGATTTCGTGGTCTACCCGGCGCATGGCGTGGGCAAGATCATCTCGATCGAAGAGCAGCAGATTGCCGGGCTTCAGCTGGAACTCTTCGTCATCTCCTTCGAGAAGGACAAGATGACGCTGCGCGTGCCCACCCACAAGGCGACCGAAATCGGCATGCGCGCCCTGTCGGCTCCCGATGTGGTGACCAAGGCGCTGGACACGCTGAAAGGCAAGGCCAAGGTCAAGCGCGCGATGTGGTCGCGCCGCGCCCAGGAATACGAACAGAAGATCAACTCCGGTGACCTTTTGTCGATCGCCGAGGTGGTCCGCGACCTCCACCGCACCGACGACCAGCGTGAGCAAAGCTATTCCGAGCGTCAGCTTTATGAAGCCGCCCTGGAACGCCTGACCCGCGAAGTCGCGGCCGTGTCGGGAGTGGATGAGGCTGGTGCGGCGAAGCAGGTGGACTCGGTGCTGGTCGGTCGCGTCGCGGCCTGATCTTCCGGTTCAAGGAATGCGAAACGGCGGTCCGAAGGGGCCGCCGTTTTTTATTTTGGCTTAGGCAAAACGTTCATTCATCGTCGTCTTCGCGAAGCAGGCGATCAAGTTCTGCCGGGTCCATTTTCTTCAATTGCTCTTCCAACTCCCGATCATATCCCCGGTCGTTCGGATCCATTCCCCTCTGTTTGCGTCTAGCATACTGCCGGGCGAACACTGCAACCTCAGCAGCCATCAGCGCGCGCTTTTCTGATCGATTGGGATGACGCCGGGGTTTGTCGTCTTTCCGCATATCTAGTGATTCACCCGAAATACCGCTCCGCCGGCAGATAGGCCGCCAGCCGCCCCGCCGCGCACCAGTCGCGCTCCAGCCCCAGGTCGCCGACCAGGATCACCTGATCAGACGGTACCTTCCCCAGCGCCGCGCGAACCTTGTCCCGCATCTCGCCAAACCCCGCCAGCGCATAAGGTGCAGGCCAAGCGCCATCCAGCACCGGATTGGCCGCCTCCAAAAGCCCCGATGTCAGGGGTGCCACCGCCAGCGCCAGGCGTCCGGCTTGCACCGCAACCAGCTTCACTTCCCGCTCCACCGGCATGGCCGGGCGCAGCACGCTGACCCGCAAGGCGTTGGAGGAAAACAGAAACGCCACCACATCATGCCCCGTCGCCGCCCGCACCCCGGCATAGGTCTTGTAATCCAACCCCAGCGCCTGGGCCCGCTTCACCCGCAGCCGGACCACCTCAATCGGCAATACCGGCAACAACTGCTCGCGCGCCGCGCTCCAGCAGTGCCGCCGCCAACTCAGCCCGCCCTCCAGCGACGGCCCGCGATTGTGCCCGATCTCAGCCATAGAAGCCCCGCAGCATTTGACTCAAATTGTCTTTCTTTCTGCCCAAATATCCCACGGGGGTCCGGGGGTGTGAAACCCCCGGGGTCGGCCCCTGGGTGCGCCGTCAGTCATACTCCCGCAGCCGCGCGACGTAGCGGGCCATCGTATCCACCTCAAGGTTCACCACATCGCCGACCGCCACTTCGCCCCAGGTGGTCGCGCTTTGGGTATGGGGAATGAAATTCACCCCGAAGTCCCGCCCCGCCACTTCGTTTACCGTCAGGGATGTCCCGTTCAGCGCCACCGACCCTTTTGGTGCAATGAACTTGGCCAGCGCTTCCGGCGCGCGAAACGTCACCCGGACCGACCCGCCTTCGGGCCGCACCGCCACCACCTCGGCCAGGCCATCGACATGGCCCGAAACGATGTGGCCGCCAAGCTCATCCCCGACCTTCAGCGCGCGTTCAAGGTTGATCCGCTTGCCCGGCGTCCAGGAGGAAAGGTTGGTCTTCGACACCGTCTCGCCCGAGATTTCGACATCGAACCACCCCTCGGGCCCCACATCCTGAGGCCCCAGCGCCACCACGGTCAGGCAGACCCCGTCGCAGGCGATACTGGCGCCAATGTCGATGCGCGTGGTGTCAAAGCTGGTGCCGATCCGCGCCCGCAGGTCGCCAGTGACCTTGGTGTCGATGATCCGGCCGATATCGGTGACAATTCCGGTGAACATGGCAGCCCCCTGTTGCGTCTTCTTGCCGAGGTAGCCCCCGAAGCCCCCGCCTGCAAGCCCAGTCCTGCAAGCCCAATCCTGCAAGTTCAGTCCTGCAAGCCCAATCCTGCAAAGCCCAGTCCTGCAAACAAGGCGTAGTGGCCAAAGTCTGCCCAGGTCGGGGGCACGGCGCGCGGGGTGCCATGAACTCTTCACCCTTTGATACGAATTCCGCTGTAGTTTACCGTCAACCTGGCGCAGATAGGACAAAGTCCAAGGACGATCCGCTTGACCATGCCCGCCACTTTGACCGCAGTCCCAACCGGCCGCAGGTTCCTGTTCCTGCAGGGGCCGCATGGGCCGTGGTTCCACGCCTTGGCCGGTCTGTTGCGGGCGGCGGGGGGCCAGGTCTGGCGTGTAGGGTTCAATTTCGGCGACCGGGTCTTCTGGCCCGGCCCGGGTTACATCGCCTTCAAGGACCGGCATGAGGTTTGGCCCGCCACCTGCGCTGGCCTGATGGCGCGCCATGACATCACCGATCTGGTGGTTTACGGCGACACGCGGCCCATCCATGCCCAGGCGATTGCCCTGGCGCAGGCGCGCGGCATCACGGTGCATGTGTTTGAGGAAGGCTATCTCCGGCCCTACTGGGTGACCTATGAACGCGGCGGCGCGAACGGTCATTCGCGGCTGATGGCGCTGAGCGTTCCCCAGATGCAAGAGGCGCTGGCGCGGGTCGATCTTGACCTGCCCGACACCCCCGCCACCTGGGGCGACATGCGTCAGCACATGTTCTGGGGGGCGATGTATCACGGCTGTGTGGCGCTGGGCTTGCGGGCCTATGCCAACTTCCGCCCGCACCGGACACTGACGGTCGGCCAGGAATTCCTGCTCTATCTCAAGCGCTTCCTTCTGATGCCGGTCCACCGGCTGGAACGCCGCCTTGCCACCCGCCGCATCCGGCGTGGCGGTTTTCCCTATCACCTGGCGATCCTGCAGCTGGAACATGACGCCAGCTTTCGCGATCATTCCCCCTTCACCACGATGACCGAATTTCTGGACCTGGTGATGGACGGCTTTGCCAAAGGCGCGCCGCGGCATCACCATCTGGTCTTCAAGGCCCACCCGCTGGAAGACGGCCGCACCCCCCTCGCACAGGAAATCCGGCGCCTTGCGGCCCAGCACGGCCTGGCGCAGCGGGTGCATTTCGTGCGGGGCGGCAAGCTTGCGGTCCTTTTGAACGACGCGCGGTCTGCCGTCACGGTGAACTCCACCGCCGGGCAGCAGGCCTTGTGGCGCGGCCTGCCGCTGCGCAGCTTTGGTGCGGCGGTCTATGCCAAGCCCGAATTCGTGTCCTCGCAACCGCTGGAGGCCTTCTTTGCCGCGGCGGAGCGTCCCGATACCCGTGCCTACCGCGACTATCGGCACTTCCTGCTGGAAACCTCGCAGGTGGTTGGCGGGTTCTATTCCGCTGGCGGTCGGCGGGCGCTTTTGCGTCAGGTGGCTGACATGATGCTTGCGCCCGATGATCCCTATGTGGCTTTGCAATCGGGCACAGCGGCACCGCGGCAACAGTTGCGGGTTGTGCGCTGACTTGCGCAAAGCGCACTAGCCTTCTGGCTGTGGTTTCGCTAGTTTCACCGACAATATCTTGGGTTCGGCAGGGGTTCCATTCGTGCGGTTTACAGGTTCCAGGACGGTAAAGACGGTGGCTCTTGTGGCGTCGGTGGCCCTGCTGGCCGCCTGTGGCTTGCCACGTCCGGACCCACCAAGCGTGAGATTCTGGCCGGGTCGGTGGACCAGAAGGGTGATGCCTTTATCGTCAACGTCACCCCGGCCGTGTCGCGGGCGACGGTGGTTCAGCCGACCTTCGGCTTCAGCGCCGCGTTCCAGAATGCCGGGCTGATGGGGTCTGACACGCTGGCTTCGGGCGATCTCTTGTCGATCAGCGTCTATGAAAACGTGAAGGATGATCCGCTGCTGGGCAATACCGGGCAGCGCGTCTCGGCCCTGACGGATGTGCAGATCGACGGGCAGGGCTTCATCTTCATCCCCTATGCCGGGCGAATCAAGGCGGCCGGGCAAACACCTGAAGGGCTCCGCCAGGCCATCACCCGCCAGCTTGAGGATCAGACACCCGACCCGCAGGTTTCGGTTGGGCGCGTGGCGGGCGACGGGGCGACGGTGTCGATCTCGGGCCAGGCCGCCAACGGCGTCTTCCCGATCGAGGCACCGACACGGACCCTTTCCGCAATGCTGGCCAAAGCGGGCGGCGTGTCGATTGACCCGGACGTGGCAATCATCCGCGTGACGCGGGCGGGCCATACCGGCAAGGTTTGGCTGAAGGACCTGTATGAGAAACCCGCGCTCGATATTGCCCTGCGCCCCGGCGACAAGATCGTGGTCGAAGAGGACAGCCGCAGCTACATCGCGCTTGGGGCCACGGGCGGGCAAAATCTGGTCCCGTTCGAATCGGAAACCCTCTCTGCGTTGGAGGCGATTGCCACGGTCGGCGGTCTTTCCACCACGCAGGCCGACCCGACCGGCGTTTTCGTTCTGCGCGATGAGGATGAGGCCGTCGCCAAAGCCGTCCTTGGCCGCAAGGATCTGGTCGGTGAACAGCGGATGATCTATGTGCTTGACCTGACCAATCCCACCGGCCTGTTTGAGGCGCGGGATTTCCAGATCCGCGATGGTGACACGCTCTATGTGACCGAAGCGCCGTTCGTGCAGTGGCAAAAGACGCTGGGTGCGATCACCGGCACCACCGGTGCGGCCAGCAACATCGCCAACACTGCCAACGCCGGCGACTGACGGCCTTGGTCCCGGCGCCGGCCCTGCAGCAGCGGACCTTGACGGTCTGGCAGGGGTCCCGCGGCGGCTTTGGCACCAGAACCTGTCGATCCTGCGCAACCGCGACGTGATCCAGAAGATCAACGTCGCGCCGCGCGAGCTCGACGTAGTACGTCCGCTCGAGGAACATCGAGAGCGTGCCGAGCTGCTCGTGCTTGTCGTCGTCGGCTGCAGGAATTCCGGCATCGTCTCGCACGCGCCGAGCGCCAGAGCCGCCAAACCGATCAACAGAGCACGCATGGAAACACCCCTCACATGGTTAAGGGGAATGTGCATGAGCGAACGTGTCGAGACTTTTCCCGTCAGAGCCGAAAATAATCAGAGTCCGGCGCAATCCTGGGCTGCCCAGACCTCGTCCTTGCCGACCCAGCCGACACGGCCGCCGATCGACACACGCCGCCAATCGCCATGGCAGCCCGTC
>JAAUPC010000217.1 GCA_012036325.1 Paracoccaceae bacterium | reverse complement strand
TCAAGGCCCACCAGCGCCAGCATGGCATCGGCCTTCGCCGCGCGGGTGCCGCGGTCGACGCCACGCATCCGCAGGCCAAACGCCACATTCTCCCGCAGGCTCATATGCGGAAAGAGGGCATAGTCCTGAAACACCGTCGTTGTCGGCCGGTCCTTCGGGGCCACCCCCGCCATATCCCGCCCGCCGATCAGCACGCGCCCCTCGGTCGGTTCCACAAACCCGCCGATGATGTTCAACAGCGTCGTCTTCCCGCAGCCCGATGGGCCAAGAAGCACGACAAACTCCCCCGCCGCAATCTCAAGGCTGACCGCCTCCAGCGCCGTGGCCGTGCCATAACGTTGCGACACCCGCTCAATCGACACGCCAGCGGTCATTTCGCCCTCCGGAACACGAGGATTTCTAGAAGGATCACAAGGGTGACCGACACAAGGAACACCAGCGACCCCACGGCATTGGTGGCGGGCGACAGGCCGGATTTCAGCATCGACCAGATCTCGACCGGCAGGGTGACGTCAAAGCGGGTGAGGAGGAAGGCGATGATGAACTCATCCCAAGAGAACGTCACCGACAGGAAGAACGCCGCCGCCAACGGCGCCGTCAGCATGGGGGCCGAGACCAGCGCCAGCACCTGCCACTCGGCCGCCCCAAGGTCCCGCGCGGCGCGTTCGGCGGCTTTCTGATGGTCGCCCATCGCGGCGTAAGCAATAGCAAAGCACAGGGGCAGGTTGATGACGACATGGCCGATCCCCGTCGCCCAAAGCGACGGTCGGATGCCAAGGCTGTTGAACACCGTCAGAAGGCCAAGCGCGATGATCAGGTAACTCACCGTCATCGGCGCGATCAGGACACCGCGCATCAGCACTAACCCCGGAAGCCGGACCCGGGCCAACGCGTGGGCGGCCAGAAACCCAAGGGTCAACGCCACCAGCGACGACACCACCGCCACGAGGAGCGAATTCACCAGCGCGGCCATCAGATCACCGTCGCCAAGGACCTTGGCGTACCAGTCCAGCGTCACGCCCTTGAAAGGCGGCACCGGAAGGCGGCCATCCTGAAAGCTGAACACCACCAACACGACAACCGGCAGGAAGACGAATGCATAGGCCAGCGCCAGATAGAGGAAAGAGAGGACACGCATCAGGCCTGTCCCCATGGCAAGTGGACACTTCCACGCACGAATTTTCTGCGAAAATTCGGCGATTTTCGCAGAAAAATCGTGCCACCCGCATGGTTATACCCGGTCCAGCCGCAACCAGCGGCTCGATGCGAAATAGGCCAGCGTCACCACCGCCATCAGCACCACGCTCAGCGCCGAGGCCAAAGGAAAATTCCCGCTCCGCCCCAGTTGCAGCATGATCAGCTGCGGCAGGGTCAGCTCCGCATTCCCCCCCAAAATTTGCGGCGTGATGTAGTCGCCGATGCACAGAACGAACGTCAGAAACGCCCCGGTCACCACCCCCGGCAGGGTCAGGGGCAGGATGACATGGGTGAAGGTCTGCCAGCGGCTGGCCCCCAGGTCCTGCGCGGCCCGGGCATAGTTGGGGGGCAGCTGGATCAGGTTGGCATAGATCGTCAGCGTCAGCAGCATGACAAAGAAATGCACGAAGCCGATCACTGTGGCGGCGCGGGTGGACGCAATCTCCAACGGCTCGGCCATCACCCCCAACCCCATGAGCGCCTTGTTCACCACCCCGTTCTGACCAAGCACCAGAAGCCATGAGTAGGACCGCACGACATAGGACGTCCAGAACGGCAGCACGGCCATGAGCAGCGCCAGCCTTTGCCACTGCGCGGGCACCCGAAAGGCGATGATCGCGGCCAAAGGGTAGGCCAGCAGGACCGAGATCACCGTCACCACAACCGTGATCTCAAGACTGTTCCCCAGCGCGCCCAGCATTGTGGGATCGGTGAAAATGCGGACGTAGTTACCGGGATCAAACCCCCGCACCACCTCGCGCCCGTCCATCGTGGCGAAGGACAGGGCAAGCATCGCCAGAAACGGCAGGATGAAGAAAGCCGCCGTCCAGATCAGCGCCGGGGCGATCAGGCCCCAGCCCAGACGGCGGTCTTTTGCGGCAAGGCTCACTGTCCGGACTTACTGCGCGAGCATTTCGGTCCACAGGTCCTGCATCGCGGTATCAAGGGCGGCATCCGGGATCGGATACAACTGCGCCCGGGCCAGGAAGTCCGGCTGCTGGTCCCACCGCAGGACCGCCTTTTGCTCTGGCGTCAGCGCGTCGCCGGCCTTGGCGTTCGCCGGCATGCCCCAATAGCAAGAGGACGTCGCCAGCCGCGCCTGCCCCTCCGGCGAGACGATGTAACTGACGAACTCCAGCGCAAGGTCCGGCTGCGTGGACCCTGCCACGACTCCAATCGACTGAGCCCAACGCAGCGCCCCTTGGGTGGGAATCGTCCAGTCGAGGTTCGGGTTCTCTGCCGCCAGCACCGCCGTCAGCCATTCACCCCCGCCGACGATTATATCCACTTCCCCCGTCGCCAGCGCCGTCTGGGCCGACACCACATCCGCCACCTGCTTGGATGCCGCCCGCAGCGCCATCAGCGGGTCCTTCAGCGACCCCAGATTGTCAGCGCTGATATCGGAGGTGTTGATCCCCTGACCCAAGGCCACCAGCCCCAGCACCGGCAGATAGTAGTCATAGATCCCGATCCGCCCGTCATACTTGCCGCTGGTCAGCGTCGCCATATCCGCCATGTCGGCAGGGTCGACCTTGGACTTGTCATAGGAAATGGTGTTGTAGCCAAACTTCTCCGTCACGGCATAGGTCTTGCCGTCCACCGTGTTGTTCTCAGCCATCACCAGTTCCGGGAAGAAATCCGCGGTCGGCAGCTTGTCCGCCGGGATCTCCGCCAGATGACCGCCCTCAACCGCGCGCTTCACATCGACCGCGTCAATCACCAGCACGTCCCAGTCGCCGGGCTGCGACTGCTCCAGAATGGCCAGCCCGGCCGCCGTGCCTTCATATTCCTTCAGGTTCACCTTCACCCCGAACTTTTCTTCAAACGGGGCAATCAGCGCCGGGTCGGTGTGGTCGCACCAGACCAGCGCGTTCAACTCTTGCGCAAGGCCGGGGGTGGCGGTCAGCAGAAGGGCAATGGCAGAAAGCGTGCGGGTCATTCTCTTCTCCATGTTGGGGGCCTCTCGATGGGCGCTTGGAAAAAAGATTGAGTTCGTTCATTTTTGAAGTCAACATCAAATAATGGGCGATTTGAGAACGCGATGACGGGCTTGCGCGAAAGACAGAAGGCTGATCGGACCGGGCGCATCCTTGATGCCGCCTCGCACCTGTTTCGTGCGCAAGGCTATGACGCGGTCCGGATCGAGGATATCGCCGCCGCCGCTGAAGTCAGCGCCGGGACCTGCTACAACTACTTCTCCACCAAGGGCGATCTCCTCCTCGCCATCGTGTCGATGGAGGTGGAAGAGGTGGTCGCCGCCGGGCACAGCCTGGTCACCACCCCCCCGCCGGATACGGGCCAGGCTTTGGGCAGCCTGATCCGCCTCTACTATGACCATTCCCTGCATTACCTCTCGAAAGAGATGTGGCGCAAGGCGATGGCCTTTTCCATCGAAGCCCCCGGCACGCCCTTTTCCCAGCGCTACACCGAACTTGACGCGATGCTCTCGGCCCAGGTCTGCGACCTGATCGCCGCCCTGCAAGCGCGCGGCCTGGCCCGGCCTGACCTTGACGCGCGGGTCTTTGGCCAGATCGTCTTCAACACGCTGAACCAGATGTTCATCGAATTCGTGAAGCAGGACGCCATGCCGCTGGCCGACCTGCACCGCACCAGCGACGCGCAGACCGCAAGCCTGGCCAGACTGATGCGCTGAAGAAAGGGCAGCCCGCTGGAAAGCGGGCTGCCCGGTTTGTTCAACCATGGCCATTGTCAGGCCACCGGCTCCGCTTAGCGCTGGTAGGTGTCCATCGTTTCCAGCTGTTCCTGCGTGGCGCTCACCGCGAACTTCGGCTCCGACCCGTCCACACCCGGCACCAGCGACAGCATGGCCGAGGTCAGGACGACCTCTTTCTCGCCCATCCCAAGGAAGCCGCCCACATCGACGACCGCCCCGGCAACCTTGCCATCCGCGTCCAGCGACACGGCGCTGATTTCGCCTACGTCCTCATCGTTCGGACCGTAGACGCGCTTGCCGATGAGATCGGCCTCGGCATAGGTGGTCAGGTCGACCATGCCGTCCGTGGCCATCGGTGCGGTTTCGGCCATGTCGGTGGCGGGAGCCGCTGCCGGTGCCGTGGTGGCATCGGTTGCAGTGTCGGCCGGCATCGTGGCATCAGCCGCCGCGAAGACCATGTCCGGGTTGAAGGCCGGTGCACTTTCAAGCTCGGCATTGGTGCCCTTGAAGACGATGAAATAGTCGTCCGGGCTGTCGGCATCCGGCACCAGCGCCAGCTGCTGCATGTCCAGGGCAACCGTCTTTTCGCCAATCCCCAGGAAGCCGCCGAAATCAACCAGCACAACCTCGGTATCGCCCGAAAGGCTGATCATCATGTCGCTGATTTCGCCTGCGTCCTGCCAGTTTGCATCGGCATCCGCCATCGCGGTGTCCGACATGCCGGTGGTGTCGGCTTCGGTGACATAGACGCGCTTGCCGATGAAGTCCGACGCGCGCACGCCGTTTTCAACGCCTTCAAGGTAAAGCGGGCGCGCGTCCTGCGCAAAGCCAGCCGAGGCGGCCGCAAGCGCCAGCACGGAAGAAGCAATGATCGTTTTCATGGGTTTGATCCTGTCGTTGTTTCGTAAATGTGCCCGCAGGGCTGAAAGCGCTGCAAAGCTGTGACGGGATGGAAACACTCAACGACCGCATTGGTTGCAAGGAAAGCGTTCACAATGTTTTCAGCGGGGCCTACGAAACCTGAACAAGGTCCAAGCGTTACATATGGGGCAACCGACCCTTCCCCGTTCCCGTTGCTTTCGGGATGCTTCCCCCCAGCAATGTCGTTTTCTGATGCCAAAGGTCGGGTGGACTTGCCCGGTTTGCCCCGCCTCTGGCAGATAGGGGCAAACCCTTGGCCAGGAGGCGCATCCAATGAAAACCCATGTCAAAGCCCTTGTTGTCGGCGGCGGCGCAGTGGGCACCGGGATCGCCTATCACCTTGCCAAGGCAGGCTGGGACACGATGCTCGTCGAACGGGATGAGCTGACCTCCGGGTCCACCTGGCACGCCGCGGGCCTTCTGCCCCTGTTCAACATGTCCTACGCCACGACCCATATCCACAAATACAGCGTGGATTTCTACAAGGGGCTGGAGGCTGAAACTGGCCTCAACCCCGGCTTCTACGTCGTCGGCAACCTGCGGATGGCGCAACACCAGCAGCGGATGGACGAATACATGCTGTATTCCTCCGTCGCCGAAACCGCCGGGGTCTACCACGAATTCCTGACCCCGAAGGACATCAAGGACCGCTGGCCGCTGGTCCGGACCGAAGACCTGATCGGCGCGCTTTACCACCCGCAGGATGGCTACATCAATCCGGCCGACGTGACGCAGGCCATGGCCAAAGGCGCGCGGCAACACGGGGCCACATTCGAACGCAAGGTGCAGGTCGATGCCTATCGCTGGACCGGGTCCGAATGGATCGTCTCCTGCACCCGCATGGTCGAACAGGGCGGCAACCTTGTCGCCAGCGATGACCGCTTCGACATCACCGCCGAACATGTCGTCACCGCCACCGGCAACCACGCCCAACGCACTGCGCGCCTCCTCGGGATCAAGACCCCCGCCGTCGTCGTCGAACACCAGTATATCGTGACCGAGCCCGACCCAGCCCTTGTCGAATGGCGGAAGTCCAACCCACAACACCCGGTCCTTAGGGATGCCGACGCCAATGGTACGTCCGCGAAGAACGCGGCGGCTGGATCCTAGGCCCTTACGAAAAGGGCGCCCCCGCCCGCTGGCCTTACGGCGTCCCCGATAGCTTCCGCGCGGACCTGTTCCCACTGGACCTCGAACGGATCGAGCAGGAATACATGTCCTTCATCCACCGGATTCCGTCGTCGGAAACCGTGGGCCTCAAGGACGATTACAACGGCCCGATCTGCTACACCCCGACGGCAACCCGCTGGTCGGCCCCGCCCCCGGCCTGCAGAACATGTGGCTGGCCGAGGGGTTCAG
>JAAUPC010000216.1 GCA_012036325.1 Paracoccaceae bacterium | reverse complement strand
GGAACCTCACTGGAGGGGCATGCACTGGCAGTGGCGGGTGGGGTCGTGGTGGACTTTCGCGAGATGGCGCAGGTGCTGGAGGTGCGGGCCGAGGATCGCCTTGTCCGCGTCCAGCCTGGCATCACGCGTGAGGCACTGAACCATGAGTTACGCACAACCGGCCTGATGTTCCCTGTGGACCCTGGCGCAAATGCCAGCCTTGGTGGGATGGCGGCTACGCGGGCTTCGGGCACGACGGCGGTGCGTTACGGCACGATGCGCGACAATGTCCGGGGGCTGGAGGTGGTGCTGGCGGGTGGCGCGGTGATCCGCACGGGGACCGGCGCGCCGAAATCCTCGGCCGGGTATGACCTGACCGCGCTGATGGTCGGGTCTGAGGGGACCTTGGGCCTGATCACTGAACTGACCCTGCGCCTGCATGGCCAGCCCGAGGCGGTCATGACCGCCGTCGCCGCCTTTCCGGGGGTCAGACAAGCGGTGGACTGCGTGATTGCCACCATGCAGATGGGGCTGACCCCGGCGCGGATTGAGTTTCTGGATAAGGAAACCGTTCTGGCCTGCAACGCCTTTTCAAAGCTGGCCCTGCCTGCAGCACCACAGTTGCTGGTCGAGTTTCACGGCCATCCCGAAGGCGTGGCCGAAGACGTGCGTCGGTTCCGTGAGCTTGCGGAAGGGTTTGGCGCCGAAGGCCTGCAATGGGCCGAACGCCAAGAGGACCGCACCCGCCTTTGGGCCGCGCGGCACAGCGCCTATCGCGCAATTCTGGCAACGCGTCCCGGGGCGAAGGCGGTGGTGACGGATGTCTGTGTGCCGATCTCGGCCCTGACCCAAGCGGTGGAGGAAACGCGCGCCGACATCGCTGCCTCCTGCCTTCCGGGGCCGATCCTCGGCCATGTCGGCGACGGAAATTTCCACGCTATTTTGCTGGTCGACCCGGCTTCAGCCGGGGAAGTTGCCACGGCCAAGCGTCTTGCTGCGCGGATGGCTGACCGGGCCTTGGCCCTGGGCGGCACGATCACGGGCGAACATGGTGTGGGCTTTGGCAAGCTGGGTCACATGGCCGCCGAGCATGGGGCCGCTTGGGCGGTCATGGGCACGCTGAAGCGCGCGCTTGACCCGCTTGGCCTGATGAACCCCGGCAAGCTGGTGCCGGGATAAGCGGCATCAAAGGTCAAAGCTTGACCGGCGGAAGAGCCCGTTTCCACTTCCCGCTCGCGACGCTCAAGGTCGTAGAGCGAAACAGCGGCGTTCAGATAGTCACGCTCCAGTTCGCGGCGCGACGGGAAGGAACGGCCTGACAGGGCGGATTTGATGAAATTGAACATGGTCTTACCTCTTCTTTACAAGGGTAAGATAGGACGCTGCACTGCAGCATTAAACGCCCGAAGCGGAAATCCCGCCATGCGCTTGACGCATGGCTTGTGTCATAAACGCTGTAACGAGTGGCAGTAGACTGAAAGACTGCCCACTGCGACGTTACCCCTGCAACAGCGCCCGTGCAGCGGCACGCGCAGCCTCGGTCACCGTGTCACCGGCCAGCATCCGGGCAATTTCCTCAACCCGGTCGCCATCGCCCAAAGGCGTAACGGTGGAGAGAGTCTGATCCGCCACCACCCGCTTTTCCACCCGCCAATGCCGTGCGCCAAAGGCCGCCACTTGCGGCGAGTGGGTGACAACCAGCACCTGCGCGCCTTTGGCCAGCGCCCGCAAGCGGCGGCCAACGGCATCTGCCGTGGCCCCGCCCACACCCCGGTCAATCTCGTCAAAGATCAGGGTCTGGCCGGGGCTATCACCGGTCAGGCAGACCTTCAGCGCCAACAGAAAGCGGCTTAGTTCCCCGCCCGAGGCGATGCGGTTCAACGGTCCCGCAGGCGCACCTGGGTTGGTGGCAACGGTGAAGGTCACCGCATCCACACCCTCTGGCCCCGGCTCACCGAGAGCGAATTCAGTCACGAAAACCGCGCGTTCCATCTTGAGGGGGGCGAGTTCGGCAGCCATCGCCGCATCCAGTCGACCCGCCGCCTCACGCCGGGCGGCAGTGATCCGCGCGGCCTCAACCGCAAAGGTGGCTTCTGCCTCAGCCATCGCCTTTTGCAGCCGGGCAATGCCTGCCGCGCCGCCGTCAATCGCCGCAAGCCGGGTGCGCAGGCCATCGGCGAAAGTGCCCAAGTTATCTGGCAACTGCCCATGCTTGCGGGCCAGGGCGCGGATGGCGAACAGGCGTTCTTCTGCCCGCTCCAGTTCCCCAGGGTCAAACTCCAGCGCTTCCAGCGCGCCTTCGACACCGGCTTGCGCCTCGCCCAGCTCAATCAGCGCGCGGTTCAGGGCGGCGAGGGCTGCATCCAGCCGCCCTTCGGCCTTGTCAGTCGCCCCTTCCAGCCAGCGCAGCGCGTCGCGCATCCGGCCTTCGGCGCCTTGGTCAGAGAGGGCCGTCAGGCCCTTGGCCACATCCTCTCTGATCCGCGCCGCGCCCTGCATCAGGCGGCGGCGGGCGTCTAGGGCGGCATCTTCCCCCGGTTCGGGGTTCAGCTTGTCCAGTTCCGCAACGGCATGGCGGAGGAATTCCTCTTCCGCCGCTGCCCGGTACAGGACTTCCTCCGCCTCTGCCAACGCCGCGCGGGCGGTGCGCTGTGCACCCCAGGCCGTGCGCAAGGGGCCAAGGTCAATGCCTGCGAAAGTGTCCAGCAAGGTGCGGTGGCCGCGCGGGTTCAGAAGGCCCCGGTCGTCATGCTGGCCGTGCAGTTCCACGAGGTGATCCGACAGGTCGCGCAGCACCTCACCCGACACGCGGCGGTCATTGACCCAGGCGGTCTTGCGGCCATCGGCGGTGTTGATCCGGCGCAGGATCAGCTCATCCTCAGCCTCGATCCCGGCTTCAAGCAGCACGGCATGGGCGGCGTGGCCGGGAGGCAAGTCAAAGACCGCCGTCACCTCACCCTGCGCGGCGCCTTGGCGCACAAGTTCCGCCCGCCCCCGCCAGCCGAGAACAAAGCCAAGCGCATCCAGAAGGATCGATTTGCCCGCCCCCGTCTCACCAGTCAGCACGTTCAAGCCGGGGCCCAGATCAAGGCTGAGCCGGTCGATGATCAGCACATCGCGGATATCAAGGCTACGCAGCATGGTCAGGCGTCGGATGCGCTACAGCGCACCATCTTCACAACCACTCGCCCCGGACCATCTGGCGGTAGACCTGGGTCAGCCAGCTTTCGCCCTTGGCTTCCGGCGACAGGCCCTTGCCTTTCAGCAACCGGAAACTGTCGTCATAGAAGGGCGAGGCCTGGTAGTTGAAGCCCAGGATCGCGGCAGCCGTCTGCGCCTCATCCTCTAGACCCAGCGCCAGATAGCTTTCCACCAACCGGTGCAGCGCCTCGGCCGTGTGGGTGGTGGTCTGGAAATCCTGCACCACAACGCGGAAGCGGTTGATCGCGGCGGCATAATGCCCACGCTTCAGGTAATAGCGCCCGACTTCCATTTCCTTTGCCGCCAGTTGGTCGAAGGCCAGATCGAACTTTAGGATCGCCGAGCGCGCATATTCGCTGTCAGGATAGGTCTCGATCACGTCACGCATGCCGCGCAGGGCCTGGAAGGTCACGCCCTGGTCACGTCCGACATCGTCGATCTGGTCATAATACGACAGCGCCATGAGGTAGAGCGCATAGGGCGCGTCCTCATCCCCCGGGTAGAAATCCAGGAAGCGTTGGGCGGCATCGCGCGCCTCGGGGTATTTCTTGGCCTTGTGCAGGGTGAAGGCCTGCATGATCAACGCGCGCTTAGCAAATTCGGTATAGGGATACAGGCGTTCGACTTCCTGGAAGTACAAAAGCGCGTCATCCGGTCGGCGGCTGGTTTCCAGCTCCAACTCGCCCCGCTTGTAGATTTCCTCGGCGGTGTAGGTGTCCAGGGCGCGCTCCCGCGTCCCCCCGGCACATCCGGCCAAGGTTGCGACCAAAAGCGCCGTTCCCACAATCTCTGCGCCGGGCCTCATGCCTGACATGTTCCGCCTATCCAAACCTGCCGCCCCCGTTCGGTGCCCGTCGCTGGAGCCCCTGTCGGGACCTGTCTCCGGGGCGATTGTCCCGGCCTTTGCCTCGCGCTTTGCCACGTCCTAGCACAGAAAAATCCGGGGCGCAAAACGCCTTTCGTGACTTTCGCGCGATGGAAAACCTTAGCTGAGTGTCGCCGCACGGGTGGGCAGGTCGCCCAGATGGACGCCGACACCCGGCAGTTTGCCCAGCGTTTGCGGGCCGCAATCCAACAGACGGTAAGCGGTCGGATCAGCGAACAGCGCACGGAGAAGGCGGTTGGTCAGAGCGTGACCGGCGCGCACACCTGTGTAGCGACCAAGGATCGGCCCACCCGCAAGGGCAAGGTCGCCAAGCGCATCCAGCATCTTGTGGCGCACCGGTTCATCGGCATGGCGCAGACCACCCGGTGAGAGAACACGCGCGCCCTCAAACACCACGGCGTTTTCCAGCGTGCCACCAAGGGCAAGGCCGGCCTCGCGCATCGCATCCACATCGGACTGGCGGCAGAAGGTGCGGCTGTCAGACAACTCACGCACGAAAGCCCCATTGGCCATGTTCAGGCAGCGCGACTGGGTGCCGATTGCCGCATCCTCAAACGAGATTCGGAAGTCGATTTCCAGCATGTCGGCCGGGTCAAGGCGGGCGACGGCCTCGCCCTCACGCACTTCGATGGATTTCAGCACGCGAACTGCGCGGACCGGAGCGGAAAGTTCTTCGATCCCGGCGGCAAGGAAGCCTTCGACAAAGGGCACGGAAGACCCGTCAAGGATCGGCACTTCAGGCCCGTCAATCTGGATCAGGGCGTTGTGGATACCGCTGCCGGCCAGCGCTGCCATCACATGTTCAATGGTGGAAACCGACACGCCGTCCGCATTTTCCACAACGGTGCACAGCCGCGAAGGTGTCACCGCATCCCAGCGCGCCGGGACCCGCGCGTCCTGCCCCACCACATCCGTGCGGAGAAACCAGACTCCATGATCTGCCGGAGCCGGATGCACGACCATGCTGACCGGTGCGCCGGAATGCAGGCCAAACCCGGTAAAGGTGGCAGGGGAGATCAGACTGTTCTGCACGACGCGCTCAACCTCATCTGGTGCGGAGTTAGAGACCGCATCCGCTTGTACAGTAGTTAATCGCGGCGGGGTTGAAGCTCAACTCACTCTTTGTGACGGTATGTGACAATTGCAGCAACGCGCCAAAGCATTGATTTCAAAGAAAAAGGCCCGGACTGACCGGGCCTTTATGCTGCACGTGCAGTCTTTGTACTTCAGTTCGCCTGACGGCGCAGGAAGGCGGGAATCTCGATCCGGTCCTGATCGGTTCCCATGTCATGCTCGTCATCGTAGGACGTCACGGGCGGCTGTGCGCGGGCGGTGCTGGGGGCTGGACGCTCGCTCGTGGCCTCAAGATGACCCGCCATCCGGTTGATCAGCGACCCGATCCCGAAGCGCGGCTTGGCGGCTGCCGGGGCCGCGGCGGGCGCCGGTGCAGACGGCGGGGCTGTAGCGGCGTTGATCCGTCCGCGACGCCGGTTCGCCATACATTTTGACGAGCATGGCGTAATCAACATCGCCGCCGAACGCGGCGAGATAATTCGAGATCGATTGCGTTGCGTAAATCGTGGCGACGCGGGCACTGCGGGCAAGGTGCCAGCCATCCAGCTTCGGCTCGCGGACCAAAGAGGCGTGAAGGGCCGGGATGGCATGCGGCACGATGCTTGGCGAGCGGTCGCCGCGCGGGAACAGCTTGCCCACCGCCTTGAAGACCTCGAGCGCCGGGTTGCTGGGCGCGAAAGTGAACAGCAGCGCGGTGGAGGTGCGCTGGGCCAACCCGGCCAGCACGCGCACGGCGTCTCCCCCCACTTGGGATCGGGCTTCGCCACCACGGCCGCCGCCAGCACCGCCGGATGCCGGTAGAGCACGTCCTCGACCTCGATCGAGGAGATGTTCTCGCCGCCCGAGATGATGATGTCCTTGGAGCGGTCCTTGATCTCGACGTAGCCGTCCTCGTGCCAGACCGCGAGGTCGCCGGTGTGGAACCAGCCGCCCTCGAAGGCCTCCGCCGTCGCCGTCGGGTTCTTCAGGTAGCCCGAGAACACGTTGTTGCCGCGCATGAAGATCTCGCCGATCGT
>JAAUPC010000215.1 GCA_012036325.1 Paracoccaceae bacterium | reverse complement strand
GGACCAGCGCGACCGATCCGGTTGGCATCTGACAGACCCACGCGGAAGGCGGGGCCGGACACGGACAGCCCCGCCACCGGTTCGCCATAGGCGTTGAAAATCGGGGCGGCGATGCAGCGCATGCCTTCGGCGCGCTCCTGATCGTCAATGGCAAAGCCGCGTTCCCGCGTTCGCGACAGGTCCCGGATCAGGGCGCTGTCGCTGGTGATCGTCAAAGTGGTGAACTTCTGCAACCCCTGGCGGGCGATGATGTCGCGCACGCGATCTTCAGGGTACCAGGCCAGAAGCGCCTTGCCGATCCCGCTGGAGTGCATCGGGCCCTTGGTGCCCGGGGGAAAGAAGGCGCGGATCGCTTCGCTGGTCTCAATTTGGGCCAGGAAAAGCACCTCACCCCGCACCTCGACCCCCAGGTTTGCGGTTTCCCCGGTTTCGCGCATCAGCGCGTCCATCGGCTGGCGCGCGCGTTCCACCACTTTGGTCCGGCGCAGGAAGGCGGTGCCGATCCGGAAAGCGCCCGCGCCGATGTGCCAAAGCTGGCCGGGCTCCTCCATCTCAACCATGCCATGCCCCTGCAGGGTTTGCAGCGCGCGGAAGGTGGTGGCGACGGCCTGACCCGTCTCCTCCGCCAGGTCAGACAGCGTGCGGCCGGGGCCTTGGGCAAGGTGTTCCAGCAGAAAGAGCGCCCGATCCAGTGCCTGAACGGTGTTCTGGTCGGTCTTGTCGTTGAAGGCCTTTGGCCGACCGCGCGGTTTTTGTGCCATCTTTGTTGCCCTTCCCAGCGCTGAAAAAGCGCAAGCCTTTGCTTGGGATAAGAAATAGCATGGGATGGTGATTTTGAAAAATCTTTTCGAAAAATTGTGAATGGGCCTGAGAGGGCGTAGAAGAAGGGACATTCAGTGGAGAGAACCCAGATGTCCTTCCAGAACCCTGTCTTCATTCCCGGCCCGACCAACATCCCGGAAAGCGTGCGCAAAGCCTGTGACATGCCGACGCTGGACCACCGCAGCCCCGCCTTTGCGCGGATTTTCAAGCCAGCGGTTGAAGGTGTGCGGCGGGTGCTGAAGATGGCGGCGGGTGAGGTCATCTTGCTCCCGTCCACCGGCACTGGCGGGTGGGAGGCGGCAATTTCCAACACGCTTTCCCCCGGCGACACGGTTCTGGCCGCGCGGTTCGGCATGTTCAGCCACCGCTGGATTGACCTTTGCCAGCGCCACGGGTTGCGCGTCCAGATCATCGAGACGCCGTGGGGGCAGGGTGCGCCTTTGGCGGCAATTGAAGCAGCGCTGAAGGCCGACCCGACGATCAAGGCGGTCCTTGCCACGCATAACGAGACGGCAACGGGTGTGAAGTCCGACATCGCGGGCATCCGCCGCGCGATGGATGCGGCGGGGCATGGGGCGATGCTGATGGTGGACGGCGTGTCCTCCATCGGGTCGATGCCGTTTGAGTTCACGGGATGGGGCGTCGATATCGCAGTTGCGGGCAGCCAGAAGGGCTTCATGCTTCCGGCGGGTCTGGCGATCCTGGGGTTAAGCCCCAAGGCGATTGCGGCGATGGAGACGGCGACGCTGCCGCGCACCTTTTTTGATTTCAAGGACATGCTGACTGCTTATGCCCGCGGCGGGTTTCCCTATACCCCCCCGGTTGGCCTGATTGCGGGCCTGGCCCATGCAATTGACCTTCTGGAAGCTGAGGGGCTGGAGAATGTCTATGCCCGCCACCACCGCCTCGCCGAAGGCGTCCGCCGGGCGATCACGGCCTGGGGGATGACGCCCTATGCCGCGACCCCGGACCTTTATTCCGACACCGTGACAGCGGTGAAAGTTCCGGCGGGCTGTGACGGCACGGCCTTGGTGCAGCTGGCGGCCAGCAAATATGGGGTCGCTTTTGGTGTGGGGCTTGGGGAAGTGGCCGGAAAGGTCTTCCGCATCGGGCATCTGGGTATGCTGACCGATGTCATGGTGCTGTCGGGGCTGGCCGCGGCCGAGATGTGCATGGCGGATTTGGGGTGGCCGATTACCCTTGGCTCGGGCGTGGCGGCGGCGCAGGACTACTACCGTGGCACGGTGCCCGCGATGGCCATGGCGGCGGAGTGATCTGCCTTGATCCCGGGGTTTTGCACCCCCGGACCCCCGCAGGATATTTCTTCAGACAGAAAATGGAAAAAGACATGAAGGATATGCACGGCCTGTTGGTCCCGACCTTTGACGATGTGCTGGCCGCCCATGCCCGCATCGCCCCCCATATCCACCGCACGCCGGTCCTCACCTCTGCTTACCTGAATGATCTGACCGGGGCGGAGCTGTTCTTCAAATGCGAGAACTTCCAGAAGGCGGGTGCCTTCAAGGTGCGCGGGGCTTGTAACGCGGTCTTTGGCCTTTCGGACGAGATGGCCGCCAAAGGCGTCTGCACCCATTCCAGCGGCAACCATGCGCTTTCCCTGAGCTACGCCGCCGGGCGCCGTGGCATTCCCTGCAACGTCGTCATGCCGCGCACCGCCCCGCAGGCCAAGAAGGACGCGGTGCGCGGCTATGGCGGGGTGATCACGGAATGTGAGCCGTCGACCACCAGCCGCGAGGCGGTCTTTGCCGAAGTGCAGGCCCGCACCGGGGGGGAATTCGTCCACCCCTACAACGACGCTCGCGTGATTGCGGGGCAAGCCACCTGTTCGCGTGAGTTTCTGGATCAGGTGGATGGGTTGGATGCGATCATCGCCCCGATCGGTGGCGGTGGCATGATCTCGGGCACCTGCCTGACCGTGCGCTCCACCGCGCCCGGCGTGCAGGTCTATGCGGCGGAACCGAAGAACGCTGACGACGCCTATCGCAGCTTCAAAGCGGGCCACATCATCGCCGACGACGCGCCGGAAACGATTGCGGATGGGTTGAAGGTGCCACTCAAGGACCTGACCTGGCACTTCGTGCAGTCGACCGTCACCGACATCTTCACTGCGACCGAGGATCAGATCATCGACGCGATGAAGCTGACCTGGAAGCGGATGAAGATCGTGATGGAGCCGTCTTGCGCCGTCCCCCTGGCCGCGATCCTGGCCAACCCGGAGGTCTTCCGCGGCCGTCGCGTCGGCGTCATCATCACCGGCGGCAACGTCGATCTGGACAACCTGCCTTGGATGAAAGGGTAACATCATGAACACACATCCGAAATTCGACGGCCTTGAAGTCGGCTATGACATTCCCGCCCTACCCGGGATGGCCGAGGCCGATATCCAGACCCCTTGCCTGGTGCTGGACCTTGATGCGCTGGAGCGGAACATCAAGAAGATGGGCGATTATGCCAAGGCGCACGGCATGCGGCACCGCGTGCATGGCAAGATGCACAAGTCGGTGGACGTGGCACTCTTGCAGGAACGGCTGGGCGGGTCGGTTGGCGTCTGCTGCCAGAAGGTCAGCGAAGCCGAGGTGTTTGCGCGGGGCGGCATCAAGGATGTGCTGGTGTCGAACCAGGTGCGTGATCCGGCCAAGATTGACCGTCTGGCCCGCATCCCCCGTTTTGGCGCACGGGCGATCTGCTGTGTGGATATGCTGGACAACGTGGCCGACCTGTCGGCGGCGGCGGTGAAGCATGGCACGACCATCGAATGCCTGGTTGAGATCGACTGCGGCGCGGGGCGCTGCGGGGTAAAGACCACGCCAGAGGTTGTGGCTTTGGCACGTGCGATTGACGCGGCCCCGGGGCTGAAGTTCGCGGGCATCCAGGCCTATCAGGGTGCTATGCAGCACATGGACAGCTATGACGACCGCAAGGCGAAGATCGCCCTTGCCGTGGCGCAGGTGAAGGACGCGGTGGATACGCTGAAGGCCGATGGCATTGCCTGCGACATCGTCGGCGGCGGTGGAACTGGCAGTTACTATTTTGAGTCCACCTCAGGGGTTTACAACGAACTTCAATGCGGCAGTTACGCCTTCATGGACGCGGATTATGGCCGTATCCTTGACAAGGACGGCAAGCGGATCGACCAAGGCGAATGGGAGAACGCGCTTTTCATCCTGACCTCGGTCATGAGTCACGCCAAGGCCGACAAGGCCATCGTCGATGCGGGTCTGAAGGCGCAATCGGTGGACAGCGGGTTGCCGGTGATCTTTGGCCGCACGGATGTGAAATACGTCAAATGCAGCGATGAACATGGCGTGGTCGAAGACCCGGCAGGCGTGCTGAAGGTCAACGACAAGCTGAAGCTGGTCCCCGGCCACTGCGACCCGACCTGTAACGTGCATGACTGGTATGTCGGCGTCCGGAACGGTGTGGTGGAGGTGGTCTGGCCCGTCTCGGCCCGTGGCAAAGCCTACTAAGCCTTTCTTTCTGCGAAAATATCCCACGGGGGTGCGGGGGTGTGAAACCCCCGCTCCTGCGCTTGCCAAAAGGACCACCCCATGCTGATCGTCCCCGAAGCCCTGATCGCTGACCTCGTCTCGCCCGAAGACGCCTTCACGGCGGTCGAGGCCACCTTCGCTGCCATGGCGCGGGGTGAGGCTTACAACTTCCCCGTCGTGCGTGAAGCGCTGGGGGAGGGGCGGCAATATGGCTTCAAGTCGGGGCTGGACCGGTCGGGGCAGATGCTGGGCGTCAAGGCCGGGGGCTACTTCCCCGGCAATGCCGCCAAGGGGATCATCAACCACCAATCCACCGTCTTCCTGTTCGATCCGGAAACCGGGCGACCCACGGCGATGGTCGGCGGCGGCCTTCTGACGGCGCTACGGACGGCGGCGGCGAGCGCCATTTCCATCGACCGGCTTGCGCGGACCGATGCGAAGGTGCTGGGAATGGTCGGCGCAGGCCATCAGGCGGGGTTCCAGCTGCGGGCGGCGGCGCGGGTGCGGACCTTTGAAAAGGTCATCGCCTGGAACCTGCACCCCGACATGCTGCCGAAACTGGGTGCTATTGCTGCCGAGCTTGGCCTGCCGTTTGAGGCGGTTCCCTTGGAGCGAATGGTCGAGGCGGATGTGATCATCACCATCACCTCCAGCCCCGCCGCCAGCCTGATGGCGGCCCATGTCAGCCCGGGCACGCATCTGGCCTGCATGGGCACCGACACCAAGGGCAAGCAGGAGGTTGAAGTGACACTCGTGGCCGCTGCTTCAGTCTTTACCGATGAGGTGGCGCAGTCGGTCAGCATCGGCGAGGCGCAGCACGCCGTGGCCGATGGATCGCTGGACGCCACCAGCATCGCTTCCTTGGGCGATGTGCTGATCGGGCGGCATCCGGGACGACGGGCGGCAGCCGAGGTCACGCTGTTTGACGGGACCGGAGTGGGCCTGCAAGACCTTGCCGTCGCGGCGGTTGCGGTGCAGCGCGCGCTGGAGCGGGGAATTGGGACCAAGGTTGAGGTCTAGGAAAGCGATTTCTTCGAAGAAATCGCACCGGAGCCTTTGAAGGCTCCGGTCCGGAGTTTTTGAAAACTCCGGCAACGCACTGCGGGTTGGGTCCTACGGGAACACGCGGGGAGATTGTGATGGGCACAAGTTTTGATCAAACCTCTGTTGAAACGTCCGTGCCCGCGTGGCTGAGACTGCCGCGACGGCAAGGGAGTGCGGGCGATGCGGGTCTTCATCAATGGGTTCGGGCGGATCGGGCGGTCGGTCCTGCGCGCCTGGGCCGAGCGGCCCGAGGCCTGGCCGGGGTTGGTGATCGTCGGGATCAACGACATCGCGGCCCCGGACATGTGCGCCTACCTTTTCAGCTATGACAGCACCTTTGGCCCTTGGCGGGGAACGGTCGAGTTGTGGGAGGGGGCGCTGGTGGTCAACGGCCATGTGCTGCCCCTGCACCGGCTGGCCGATATCTCCTCCCTCGATCTGGCGGGGGTGGATGTGGTCTTGGAATGCACTGGGCGGGCGGATACGGCGGAGGTTGCCGGGCGCGGCTTGCAGGCCGGGGCGCGGCGAGTGCTGGTGTCGGGACCCTCGGCCGCGGCTGAGGTGACGGTGGTGTTGGGCGCGAATGAGGGCATGCTGCGAGATCAGCGGATCGTGTCGAACGCAAGCTGCACGACCAATGCCCTGGCGCCATTGGTGCGGCTTCTGGATCAGGACTGGGGGGTGGAGACGGGGTCAATGACCACGATCCACTGCTACACCGGCAGCCAGCCGACGGTGGACGCCCCGGCCGCCGACTTTGCCCGCAGCCGGGCGGCTGCCTTGTCGATGGTGCCGACCACGACATCGGCCCAGCGGCTGCTGGATCGCG
>JAAUPC010000214.1 GCA_012036325.1 Paracoccaceae bacterium | reverse complement strand
GACGAAGAAGCGGATGGAGTTCTGGCAGAAGCTCGCGCATGACTGGGGCTTTCGCTATCGCATGGGTGATGCTTACGGCTACATCAAATTGGGCGAGCATTCGCTGTTCAAGCAGGGCATCGCGGGTTTTTTCCACCACGATGATCGGTGGGCCGCCAATGCCGCTCACATCGCCCTGCCGCAAGCCCACATAATCATCGGGCAGAGCAGGCGGCAGCGCCACCAGATAGCGGCCTTTTTTATCAGCGGTGATGGTTTGCTGACCGTTGAGCGTGTAGAGCGTTGCCACATCGCTTTGGGCGGTAAGATAGTATTGGGCGGCCTGAAAGCTGCGATTCCAGATCACATGCAGCCGTTCCTGCGTAGCGGGACGATCAAAATGAATGGCGGTGATGCCGTTGACCTGTTCAAGCTGCCCGTTGCCAAAATTCGGCGGGCCAAACAGCGTCGCCAAGAGACGGAACGCCTGGGCTGCGGGGCGCGGCGTGCCCGGCTGCGGATGCTGGCTGTAGCACACTGAGCCGGCCAGATTGCGATACAACCCGAAGGCGCTGCCAAAACATGCCTGGCCTGCCACGCACAATTCGCCGTTATGGGGCGGAAAATCGCTGCCCGCGCCCTCATCGCCGCAGTCATCATACAACTGGTGATACATGACCTTATCCGCGCCCTGTGCCCAGGCATGGGCGGCACTCTGGATGATATACCACGCCTGCTGCTGACTGGAGACTTTGTTGGGACGCTTGGCAGGCGGCACAAGCCAGGTCGGGCCGGGGTAATCATCCCAGATGGCAACGCCATTTTCATTCAGCCAGATCGGGCGGCGAATCTTATAGGCATCCATCGTCTCGCGGGCATAGAGCACTAACCAGCCGCTGCGCCAGGGATAGCCGTAGCTGTGAACGGCGACGGCATCGAAGAAATAGTTATTGGCTTCGGCCAGGGGATCGCCGCTGTAAATGCGGAGCAGCATCGCCAGCCAGTTGCTGTCCTCGGTCGGGACTTCGCGCCCTTGAAAGCGGGCGCTCAGGATCGCGCGGGCCCTCTCACGCTCATCGTCCAGCATTTGCTCAAAGGGATTGGGTCCTTCGGGTGGTTTGGCTTGGGCGGGCCTGCGCAAGACCAGCAAAAGCCCGCCAACCCCGACCGCTGCCCAAAGGCCGGCATAAAGCAGAAGCGTCCCCATCGGGACCGTTCCCATCTCTTTCATCGCGTAAAGCGAAAGGCCAGCCGCAAGAAACGCGATCAGCAGCCCTTTTTTCAAGCCATTGGGCATTTGGAACATCCCTCAACGATCAAGCTTCCCAGCAATAGCGCCATGAAAGCGTCATCCAAAAAGGGTTGTCAAATCCTTACCGCCCACAACCAACATGTTGATTGGTATGAAGGATCATGATCTGCCCAGCGTGGACACCCCTATTCCTGACCGGTTTTGACCCTTTGCCGCCAAGCATGAAGAAAGGGTTCGGTATACCCTGAAGGCTGCTCACGCCCCTTGAAGACCAGATCGCAAGCCGCCCGAAACGCCGCCCCATCAAAGCGCGGCCCCATGGGCCGGTAGGCCGGATCGCCCGCGTTCTGCCGGTCCACAACCACGGCCATCTTCCGGAAAGCGGCGACCACCTCGGCCTCGCCCACCACCCCATGATGCAGCCAGTTCGCCAAGGCCTGGGCCGAGATCCGGCAGGTCGCCCGGTCCTCCATCAAGCCCACGTCATGAATATCCGGCACCTTGGAACAGCCGATCCCCTGATCGACCCAGCGGACCACATAGCCAAGGATGCCCTGGACATTGTTGGCAACCTCCTCGGCGATTTCCTCCTCCGACCAGTTGCTGCCAACCGCCAGCGGAAGGGCCAAAAGCTGGTCCAGCGTCGCGCGTGGCCCCCCGGCAGCAAGACGATCCTGCACGGCGGCCACATCGGTCCGGTGGTAATGGGTCGCGTGCAGGGTCGCGGCGGTGGGAGAGGGGACCCAGGCGCAGCTTGCCCCCGCTTGCGGATGCGCCGCCTTTTGGGCCAGCATCGCGGCCATCAGGTCCGGCATCGCCCACATCCCCTTGCCGATCTGGGCCCGCCCCTTCAGCCCGCAGGCCAGGCCAATATCGACGTTGCGGTCCTCATAGGCCTTGATCCAGGCCTGACCCTTCATCTCGCCCTTGCGGACCATCGGCCCGGCTTCCATGCCGGTGTGGATTTCATCTCCGGTCCGGTCAAGGAACCCGGTGTTGATGAAGGCCACCCGGGTTTTCGCGGCGCGGATGCATTCCTTCAGGTTGGCGCTCGTCCGCCGTTCCTCATCCATGATCCCCAGCTTCACCGTGTTGCGGGGCAGGGACAGGGTCTCTTCAACCGCATCGAAGATGGCTGAGGTCAGGGCCACCTCGGCCGGGCCATGCATCTTCGGTTTCACCACATAGACCGACCGGTGGACCGAATTTCGCGGCCCCTCGGTCTTGTGCAGGTCATGCAGCGCACAAAGGGTGGTGACGAAGGCGTCCAGCAGCCCTTCCGAGATTTCGGCCCCGCTGGCATCCAGCACGGCGGGCGTCGTCATCAGGTGGCCGACGTTCCGGACCAGCATCAGCGCCTGGCCCTTCAGGCTGGCGGGGGATCCGTCGGGCGCGGTGAAGTCGAAGTCCGGGGCCAGGCGGCGGGTGATGGTGCGGCCATCCTTGACCAGCATCTCCTCCAGATCGCCGCGCATCAGACCCAGCCAGTTGCCATAGGCCGCAACCTTGTCTTCGGCGTCGACGGCGGCGATGGAATCCTCAAGGTCCATGATCGCGGACAAGGCCGATTCCAGCCGGATGTCGGCAAGGCCTGCCCCGCCCTGGTCAATGTCCTGCGCACCGATCCGGTTGCCGGGGTCGATCCGCAGGATAATATGCAGACCATGGTTCCGCAGGATCACCGCGTTTGGCGATTCCGGCGTGCCCCGGTAGCCGACAAACGTCGCGGGCTTACGCAGGGCAGGGGACAGCGCTCCGTCTTCTACCTGATAGCGTGTCACCTCGGCATGTGACCCTTTTGCCAGCGGTGCGACCTCGTCCAGAAACGCCCGCCCCCAGGCGATGACCCGCGCGCCGCGGGCGGGATCATAGGCCTTGCCCATCGGCAGATCGCCCAACGCGTCGGTCCCGTAAAGCGCGTCATACAGGCTGCCCCAGCGCGCGTTGGCGGCGTTCAGCGCATAGCGGGCGTTCATCACCGGCACCACAAGCTGCGGTCCGGGGATCAGCGCAATCTCGGGGTCCACCCCGGCCGTTTCAATCGTGAAGTCCGGCCCTTCGGGTTCAAGATAGCCGATATCCTCCAGAAAGTTGCGATAGGCTTCCGCATCATGGGCCTGGCCGCGCTTGGCGATGTGCCAGGCGTCGATCTGGGCTTGCAGGGTGCCCCTCTCGGTCAAGGCCGCCTTGATCCGGGGGCCATAGCTGTCCTGGGCCTGCGCCAGCCCCGCCCAGAACCGATCCGCAGAGAGGCCCGTGCCGGGCAGGGCGGCATCGTCCACGAACGCCGCCAGCCGCCCATCCACCGCCAGCCCCGATTTCATCACCCGCGTGGTCATCCCGGTCTCCTTGCATACCGTTGCACACAATACCGTTGGGGCGTGCCAAGGGGCAAGCCAGGCCATGGCACGATTAAACGGTTCAACCGAAAACTCCTTCCGCTCCGGGCGCCAAATAAACTTAGTCATTTGACGAAGTTTCTGTTGCAACGCCGATCTTCGGTGGCATAGTTAGGGATATGGCTAAGCATGATCCGGACCTGAACCTCCTCTTCCACGCTTTGTCCGACCCCTCGCGTCGGATGATGCTGGCACGGCTGGCCCGGGGCCCCGCGCCGGTAAGTGAGCTTGCCGCGCCAACCGGCCTGCGGCTGCCAACGGTGCTGCGCCACCTGTCGGTGCTGGAAGAGGCGGGGCTGGTCGCCACGCAAAAGGACGGGCGTGTGCGATCCTGCCAGATGCTGCCGGATGGCCTGTCGCCGATGCGCGACTGGCTGGAGGCGCAGCGTGAGATCTGGGAGGGCCGGCTTGACCGGCTTGATGATTACCTGAACGAAATCATGAAGGAATGGCCGAATGACACCCGATCTTGACCCCGCGCTTGATCTTGTCCTGACACGCGACTTGAAGGCCCCGCGCGCCCTCTTGTGGGACTGCTGGACCAAGCCGGAACATCTGGTGCACTGGTTCGTCCCGAAGCCACACCGGGTGACTGCCTGCACGCTGGACGTCCGTCCCGGCGGCGCCTGCAACACGACCTTTGACGTGGATGGCACGGTGATGGAGAACACCGGGGTCTATCTTGAGGTGGTGCCGCAGGAAAAGCTGGTGTTCACCGACACCTACTCGGTCGGCTGGAAGCCCGCGCCTGAACCCTTCATGACCGCGATCATCACCTTTGAGGACCTTGGCAACGGCCGCACCCGCTATACTGCCGTGGCGCGTCACCGCAACGCCAAGACTGCGGCCTCGCACCGGGACATGGGCTTTCATGACGGCTGGGGCACCGTCGCCACCCAGCTTGAGGCCTATGCCCAAGGCCTGGGCGAAGGGGCGGCGTGACCAGCCCGGAAGATCGGACCATGGTTCTGACCCGGGTGATCCGCGCCCCGGTGGCCATGGTCTGGGGGGCCTGGATGAACCCCGAGACCTTGCCGAAATGGTGGGGGCCGGACGGATTTACCTGCCGGACCAGCCGCATAGACCTGCGCGAAGGCGGGGAATGGCTCTTCGACATGATCGCCCCGGACGGCACGGTCTTTCCCAATCATCACCGCTATACGCTGGTCCGGCCCCAGACGCGGATCGAATACACCCTGCACTGGGGTGAGAACGGCCCGAAGCACGCCGATGCCTGAGCCAGCTTTTCCGGTGAGGGCGGTTCCACCCGGATCACCCTGGGCATGGTCTTCATCACGCCGCAAGAGTTTGAGGACGCCAAAGGCTTTGGTGCGGTCGAACTGGGCCTGCAGACCTTGGGCAAACTGGCCCGCTTCGTGGGGGCTGACTGACGGTGCCAGCCGGAAATTTCAAAATTTCCGGACCGGAGCCTTCAAAGGCTCCGCCCCGATTTCTTTGAAGAAATCGGTCCCCGCTTCGCATCGGCCCGGCAGCGGTCTGAGCAGTATTTGACCTCATCCCAGACCTTTTCCCATTTCTTGCGCCAGGTGAAGGGCTTGCCACAGGTAACGCAGGTCTTTTCCGGCAGGTCGGATTTCTTCACTCCACGCGGCATGTCAGAGGTCCAGCGTCAGTTGGGTTGAGGGCGCGCGGCGGCGCGGGCTGCGGTCATTCACAAAGCGCGGATCGGCGCGGCTCGCGTGGCGGGTGACGATGCGGGCGCCTCATCCCCGAAACCCTTGCCCCTGCGCGCGGTCCACATCGCGATCGCGCGCGGCGCGGGCGGCGGTGGCAACGTCAATGATCGGCTCAGGGTAGCGGTGGCCCAGAAGGCGGCGGGCGTCGGGCCATTTCCACGGCTCTTGCAGAAAGGCATCGGGGACCGGTGCCAGTTCCGGCAGCCATTTGCGGGTGAAAGCGCCGGTCGGGTCCTGATCCTGGCCCTGCTTCACCGGGTTGTAGATGCGGGGGATATTGATCCCCGTGGTGCCCGATTGCATCTGCACCTGAGGCCAATGGATGCCGGGTTCATAATCGGTGAACATCCGCGCCAGATGCTGACCGCTGGCCTGCCAATCGAGCCACAGGTGATAGGACGCAACCGAAGTCACCATGCCCGCATCCGGAAATTCAGCCAGCCCGTGGCTCGGACATAGCGCAGGCAGGCGTCAAGGAAGGGCAGGCCGGTTTCGCCCATGGCCCAGGCCTGCAGGCGGGCGGCGTCTCGGTCACGGGGCCTTGTGATCGCGGCGGGGTGCAGATCGCGCAGCTCAATCGACGGCTGGTCTTCCAGCTTTTGCATGAAATGGTCCCGCCAGGCGAGGCGGGATTGAAAGCTGTTCAGCGCGCCCCCCCAGCGCCCGCCGGGGCGTTCCGCCTGACGGGCGCTGGTGGCCTGCGTTACCTCACGCAGCGAAAGCGTGCCCCAGGCAAGGTGGGGCGACAGGCGCGAACAGGCGCGCTCGCCGGTCAAGGGCGATGACATCGCGGCGCGGTAGGGCTCCCCCCGGCGGGTCAGGAAGCTGTCCAGAAGGTCAAGGCCACGGGTCCGCCCGCCAAGCTGGCGATGGGGGCAGGGGTCATCCGCCAAGTTTCAGCGCGCGGGCGTCGGATCAAGCCAGGC